>CANMWW010000076.1 GCA_947500965.1 Alphaproteobacteria bacterium | reverse complement strand
TCGGCCTGCAGCGCGACGCGGCGGATTCCTATCGCGCGGCGCTCGCCATCGAGCCGGGCCACGTGCCGTCGCTCGCGAACCTCGCGCTCGCGCTCGGCGCGCTTGGGCGCCACTACGAGGCACTGGCTGCCGCGGACGAGGCGCTGGCGCTCGCCCCGGGCATGGCCGAGGCGCATGGCGCGCGCGCCTCGGCGCTGCGCGCGACCGGGCGCGCGGAGGAGGCGCTCGCGGCCATCGATGCCGCGCTCGCGCTGGCGCCCGGCAATGCCCCCTTCCACGCCAATCGCGCCAACGCGCTGCGCGACCTCGGCCGGCTTGGCGAGGCGCGCGATGCCTGCGACCGCGCGATCGCCCTCGAGCCCGGCCTCGCCGACGCGCGGCGCAACCGCGCGATGCTCATGCTGCTGGCCGGCGAGTGGGAGCAGGGCTGGCGCGAATGGGAATGGCGCAAGCGCGCCTCCGAGCCCTCGGGCGACCGTTTTTCCGCGCGGCCGGCCTGGACCGGCGCGGAGGACCTGGCGGGGCGCCGCGTGTTCCTGCACTGGGAGCAGGGCTTCGGCGACACGATCCAGTTCTGCCGCTACGCGCCGCTGCTGGCCGCGCGCGGCGCGCGCGTGGCGCTCGGCGTGCAGGAACCGCTGCTGCGCCTCGCGCGCAGCCTGTCGCCCGGCATCGAGGTGGTCGGCGGCGCGCGCGAGCCCGCCGGCGGCTTCGACCTGCATTGCGCGCTGATGAGCCTGCCGCTCGCCTTCGGCACGACCCCGGGCAGCGTGCCGGCACCGGCGAAGCTGCGCGCCCCGCCCGAGCTGGAAGCGGCCTGGGCGGCGCGGCTGGGCCCGCGCGACGGCCGCCCGCGCATCGGCCTCGCCTGGAGCGGCCGTCCGTCCCATGCCAACGACCGCAACCGCTCCATGCCCTTCGCGGCGCTGGCGCCGCTGCTCGACGCCAGCGCGCGCTGGATCTGCATCCAGCAGGAGACCCGCCCCGCCGACGAGGCGGCGCTGCGCGCGCATGGGCAGGTCGAGCATTTCGGCGCGGAACTCGGCGACTTCGCGGATACCGCGGCGCTGCTCGGGCAGCTCGACCTCGTCCTGTCGGTCGACACCGCGGTCGCGCATCTCGCGGGGACGCTCGGCCTTCCGCTCTGGCTGCTGCTGCCGCGCGACCCGGACTGGCGCTGGCTCGCCGGCCGCGAGGACAGCCCCTGGTACCCCTCGGCGCGGCTCTTCCGGCAGGCCGTCCCCGGGGACTGGGCAGGCGTGGCGGGGCAGGTCTCCGCGGCCCTCGCGGCGTGGCGGCGCCAGGCACTGCCGCCGGCGCAAAGACCATGCGGGTTGTCAGGGTAGGGCGCGGCGCTATGTCCCGTCCGCCAGGGTGGCGCGGGCCGCCCGTGAACCGACCGGGGAACGCCATGCTGACCACCAAAGGACCCATCGCCTCCCGCCGCCGCGTCCTCGCGGGCGGTGCAGCCCTCGCCGGCGCGCTGGGCGCGCCCGCCATCTCCGGCGCGCAGGCGCGCCCGGTCCGGATCGGGCTGCTCCATCCCGTCACCGGCTTCGTCGCCTATAGCGGCGCGCAGGGCCGGCTCGGCGGCCAGATGGCGATCGACGAGATCAACGCCGCGGGCGGCATCCGCTCGATGGGCGGCGCCCGGCTCGAGGCGGTGCTCGGCGACACGCAGGCCAAGGTCGAGGTCGGCGTCGCCGAGGTCGAGAAGATGAACGAGGCGGGCGTCGCCGCCATCGTCGGCTGCTTCCAGAGCGCGGTCGTGCTCGCCACCACCCAGGCCGCCGCCAAGTACGGCATCCCCTACGCGGTCGATGTCGGCGCGTCCGACCTCATCACCACGCGCGGGCTGAAGAACGTCTTCCGCCTGAAGCCCGGCTTCGGCAAGTGCGTCGACGAGGCCATCAAGGCGCTCGACGGCATCAATGGCGGCGCGGGGAAGGTCGCGAAGAGCGCGGTCATCGTCCACGAGAGCTCGGAGTTCGGCACCGGCACCGCGAAGCTGCTCGCCGACCGCCTTCCCGGCATCAACATCGAGGTCAGGGAAGTCATCAAGCACGACAACCCGACGCGCAACTTCGACAACGTCGCGCTGCGCATCCGCTCGCTGCGGCCGGACGTGCTGATGATGTCGAACTACCAGAACGAATACGTGCTGCTGGCGCGCACGCTGCACCAGCAGCGCGTCGACCTCGCGGGCATGTTCTCGGTGCTCGGCGGCGGCTTCAACTACAAGTTCGCCAAGGACCTGCCGGACGTCGCCGAGCACATGATGGACTACAATCACTGGTTCGCGCCGACCAACCCGAAGGCGCAGGCGATGAAGAAGAAGGTCGAGGCGACCGGCACGCTCTTCACCTTCGAGGTCTACCTTGCCTACAACGCGGTGAAGCTGATCGCCGACGCGCTCGAGCGCGCGGGCTCGGCCGACAAGGAGAAGCTCACCGCGGCCCTCGCGTCCTCGACCTGGGCCGACCACTTCATGCCCTACGGGCCGACGCGCTTCGTCGACGGGCAGAACCAGGGCGGCGAGGCGGCGGCGCTGCAGGTCCTCAAGGGCGACATCGAGGTCGTGTACCCGGCGCAGTTCGCCTCCGCGAAGGCCGTCTTCCCGAAGCCGAAGTTCGGCTGACGGGCGCGCGCGCCGGCTCGCCCCCCCGGGGCCGGCGCGCGCATCCACCCTGAGGCGCCCGCTTCCGCCCGACCAATGCCCAGCTTCGACATCCTCCTCGCCGGGATCGTCAACGGCCTCGCCGCGGGCGCCGTCTACGTGCTCGTGGCGGTCGGGCTGACGCTGATCTACGGCGTGCTGCACATCGTGAACTTCGCGCATGGCAGCCTGCTGATGCTCGCCATGTACGCGACCTACTTCCTGTTCGCGAAGGCGGGCGTCGATCCCTATGCCGCGCTGCCCGTCGTCGCCGGCGGTGCCTTCGCGCTCGGCTACGTGCTCTATCGCGGCGTGGTCGGCCGCTTCGCGCACGGCAAGGACGAGAACATCCTGCTGATCACGCTCGGCCTGTCGATCGTCATCGACAACCTCGCGCTGTTCCTGTTCACCGGCGACACCCAGACGATCGACGTCGCGCACGCGCAGCGCATGGTGGAGTTCGGCCCGCTCTTCCTGCCGCGCGCGAAGGTCATCGCCTTCGCCGCCGCGCTCGCGATCTGCGCGGCGCTCGGCCTGTGGATGGCGCGCAGCGACACCGGCAAGGCGATCCGCGCGGTGGCGAAGGAACGGCAGGGCGCGCGGCTGGTCGGCATCGACGTCGACCACGTCTTCGCGGTGTCCTACGGCATCGGCATCGCCTGCCTCGGCGCGGCGGCCTGCCTGCTCATGCCGAGCTTCTACGTCTCGCCCAGCTCGGGCCACGCCTTCGTGCTGATCGCCTTCACCACCGTGGTGCTCGGGGGCATGGGCAGCTTCCCCGGCGCGCTGGCCGGCGGCTTCGCCATCGGCGTGATCGAGTCGCTGGGCGGGCTGCTGCTCGGCGAGCAGCTCGGCCAGATCGGCATCTCGCTCGCCTTCATCCTGGTGCTGCTGCTGCGGCCGACCGGCCTCTTCGGGGCGCGGCGGTGAGCGCGCGCGCGCGCCTGCTTCTCGCGCTGGGCGCCGTCGCGGCGCTCGCGCTGCCGCTCGTCCTGCCGTCCAACTACGCGGTCAACGTCGCGGTGATGATCCTGTTCTCGGCCTTCCTCGGCCAGGCCTGGAACATCGCCGGCGGCTTCGCCGGCCAGACCTCCTTCGGCCATGTCGTCTTCTTCGGCACCGGCGCCTACGCCTCGACGATCCTGCACGCCACCTGGGGCTGGAACCCGTGGCTCGCCTGGCCGATGGCGGCGCTCGCGGGCGGCGCGGTCGGGCTCGGCATCGGCGCGCTCGCCTTCCGCGCCGGGCTGCGCGGCTCCTACTTCGCGCTCGTCACCCTCGCCTTCGCGGAGGTCTTCCGCATCCTCGCCAACTCGGCGGAGTTCACGCGCGGCGGGCTCGGCATCCTGATCAAGGCCGATGCGCGCGCCGCCAACTTCCAGTTCAGGGATCCCGCCTGGTTCTACTACGTCGCGCTGGCGCTGGTGGCCGCGTCGCTCGCGATCGCGTGGTGGCTGCGCCGCTCGCGCTTCGGCGCGCAGCTCGCGGCGATCCGCGAGAACGAGGACGCGGCGCGCGCGCTCGGCATCGACGTGCTGCGCGCCAAGACGCTGTGCATGGGCATCTCCGGCGCCATGGCCGGCGCGGGCGGAACGTTCTACGCGCAGAAATACCTCTACATCGACCCGACCATCGCCTTCGGCGTCGAGAAGTCGGTGGAGATGCTGCTCGTCAGCATGATCGGCGGGGCGGGCACGGTGTTCGGGCCGCTGGTCGGCGCGGTCGCGCTCGGCTTCGTAGGCGAGGCGACGCGCGCGCTCACCAGCGCGCAGGGGCTCGGCCTCGTCGTCTACGGCATCATCCTGGTCGCCATCGTCGCGCGGCTGCCCGACGGGCTGATCGGCCTCTTCGCCCGGCGCGCGGCCCGCCGCGGAGGCCGCGATGCTTGAGGTGCGCGGCCTGACCCGTGCCTTCGGCGGGCTGAAGGCGGTCGACGGCGTCGACCTCGACGTGCCGGAGGGCGCGATCGTCGGGCTCATCGGGCCCAACGGCGCGGGCAAGACGACCTGCTTCGCGGCCATCGCCGGCTTCGTGAAGCCCGACGCCGGCTCGGTGCGCTTCGCGGGCGCGGACGTCACCGGCCGCGAGCCGCATGTCGTCGCGCGCGCGGGCATGGTGCGCACCTTCCAGATCACGCAGCCCTTCGCGCGGCTGAGCGTGCGCGAGAACGTCATGGTCGGCGCCTGGCTGCGCCACGCGCGCCGCGCCGAGGCCGAGGCGGCGGCCGAGCGCGTCGCGCGCGCCGTCGGCATGGGCGCGATGCTCGACATGCGCGCCGGCGACCTCACCGTCGCCGGCCGCAAGCGGCTCGAGCTCGCCCGCGCGCTCGCGACCTCGCCGCGGCTGCTGCTTCTCGACGAGGTGATGGCGGGGCTCAACCCGACCGAGGTGGCGGAGATCGTGGGCGTGGTGCGGTCGATCCGCGATGGCGGCGTCACCATCCTCCTGATCGAGCACGTCATGCAGGCCGTGGTCAGCCTCGCCGAGCAGGTCCATGTCCTCAACCAGGGCCGCATCATCGCCCGCGGCACGCCCGCGGCGATCGTCGCCGACCCGGCGGTGGTGGAGGCCTATCTCGGCCATGGCGCGGCGGCGCGGCTGGCGGGCGGAGGCGGCGGTGGCTGAGCCGGGCGCGCCGATCCTCGAGGTGCGCGGCCTGCGCGCCGGCTATGGCGCGGTCGAGGTGCTGCGCGGCGTCGACCTCGAGCTGCGCGCCGGCGAGGTCGTCGCGCTGCTCGGCAGCAACGGCGCCGGCAAGTCGACGCTCAACAACAACCTCTCCGGGATCTACCGGCCCTTCGCGGGATCGATCCGCTTCCTCGGCGAGGAGATCGCCGGCGCCCCGCCGACGCGCATCGTCGAGGCGGGCCTCGTGCACGTGCCCGAGGGCCGCCGCGTCTTCCCGGACCTGACGGTGCGCGAGAACCTCGAGCTGGGCAGCTATCGCCGCGGCCGCGCCGCGCGGGCGCGCAACCTCGAGCGCGTGGCCTCGATCTTCCCGCGCCTCGGCGAGCGCGCGCGCCAGGCCGCGGGCACGCTCTCGGGCGGGGAGCAGCAGATGCTGGCGATCGGGCGCGGGCTGATGGGCGAGCCGCGGCTGCTGATCCTCGACGAGCCTTCGCTCGGCCTGTCGCCACTGCTGGTGGAGGAGATGTTCGCGCTCGTCGGCCGGCTCAACGCCGACGGCCTCTGCGTCCTCCTCGTCGAGCAGAACGTCGTGCAGTCGCTTGCCATCGCGCATCGCGCCTACGTGCTCGAGCATGGCGCGATCGCGCTCTCGGGCCCGGCGGCCGAGCTCGCGCGCGACCCGGCGCTGCGCCGCAGCTATCTCGGCCTGTGAACCGCCGCGTCCCTCAGGGGACGGCGTGCTCGCGCGCGGCCTCGGCCAGCAGGTCCCAGGCATAGGCCGCGAAGGAGCGGCGCAGCTCGAGGTGGAAGCCCAGCGGCCGGTGCCGCCACAGCACGACCTCCGCCTTCCCGAGCAGCGTGCGCGTGCAGGTCCCCTCGGGGAACGACGCGACGTCGAGGTCGAGCGGGCAGCCCGCGGCGAGCAGCGCCTCGGCCCGCGGGCCGCTGGCGGTCAGCGCGGCATGGCGGTCGGAGACGCGCACCAGCGAATGCGGCGCGCCGTCGAGCGCGCGGCGCAGCGCATCCTCGGCCGCGTCCTCCTCGGCGCGCGGCGCGAGCAGGAGCCACTCGTCCGGGCCGAGCCAGAGCGCCGCGCGCCCGCCCGCGACCGAGGCGCGGCAGGCCTCGAGCGACGGCGCGGCGCCAAAGGCGGCGCCGGCGCGCACGGCGACTTCCGCGCCACCACGCAGCACGAAGCGCGCCGCGGGGGCGCAGGGCGCGAGCAGCAGGCGCCCATGCAGGTCGAGCCGCGCGCGGCCGTCGAGCGGATCAGCCATCGAGGCGGCTCCCCTTCGGGTCATGGAACACGGGATCGACGACCTCGACCGCGATCGCGCCGCCCGGCATCGGCACGTGCAGGACCTCGCCCTTGCGCGCACGGCCGCCGGCGACGAGCGCGAGCGCGATCGGTCGACCGGCCGCCTCGCTGCGATAGGAGGAGGTCACGTGGCCGAGCGCCGGCGTGCCCGGCTGCGGGTCCGGCATGGCGACGACCTGCGCGCCCTCCTCGAGCAGCGCGCGTCCGTCGCGCGTGAGCAGGCCGACGAGCTGCCTGCGCCCCGGCGCGACCATGTCGGGCCGCGACAGCGAGCGCCTGCCGACGAAGTCGCGCTTTGCCTTGCCGATCGCCCAGCCGAGGCCGAGGTCGTCCGGCACCACCGTGCCGTCGGTCTCCTGGCCGACGATGATGTAGCCCTTCTCGGCGCGCAGCACGTGCATCGCCTCGGTGCCGTAGGCGACGGCGTCGTGGCGGCGCGCCTGCTCCCAGATCGCCTCCCACGCCGCGCGGCCCTCGCTCGCCGGCACGTTGACCTCGAAGCCGAGCTCGCCCGTGAAGCTGACGCGGAAGAGCCGCGCGCGCGACCCGGCGACGCGGCCCTCGCGCATGGCCATGTGCGCGAAGGCCTCGCGCGAGATGTCGATGCCCTCGACCAGCGGCGCCAGGATGTCGCGCGCGCGCGGCCCCTGCACCGCGATCGTCGCCCATTGCTCGGTCGTGGAGGTGAGCCAGCACTCGAGCCCGGGCCACTCGGTCTGGAGGTAGTCCTCCATCATCGCCAGCACGCGCGCCGCGCCGCCCGTCGTGGTGGTGACGTGGAACGCGTCCTGCGCGACGCGGCCGATGACGCCGTCGTCGATCACGAAGCCCGCCTCGCTGAGCAGGATGCCGTAGCGGCAGCGCCCGGGCTCCAGCTTCCTGAACGCGTTGACGTAGATGCGCTCGAGGAACTCCGCCGCGTCGCGCCCGACGACCTCGATCTTGCCGAGCGTCGAGGCGTCGAAGACGCCGGCGCTCGCGCGCACGGCGCGGCATTCGCGCGCGACGGCCGCGTGCATGTCCTCGCCCGCGCGCGGGAAGTGGTGCGCGCGCTTCCACTGGCCCACATCCTCGAACACCGCGCCCGCGGCCTCGGCCCAGCCATGGATCGGCGTCGTGCGCACGGGATCGAAGAGCTGGCCGCGCGACATGCCGGCGAAGGTGCCGAAGGTCACGGGCGTGTAGGGCTGGCGGAACGTCGTGAGCCCGACCTCCGGCACCGCGCGCCCGCTCGCCGCGGCGACGATGGCCAGCGCGTTGATGTTCGAGGTCTTGCCCTGGTCGGTCGCCATGCCGTTGGTCGTGTAGCGCTTCACGTGCTCGATCGAGCGGAAGCCCTCGCGCAGCGCGAGGCCGAGGTCCTTCGCGGTGACGTCGTTCTGGAAGTCGACGAAGGCGCGCGCGCGCCTGGGCGAGCGGTCATGCGGCACGGCGCCGGCGAAGCCGCCGCCGCGCACGGG
>CANMWW010000075.1 GCA_947500965.1 Alphaproteobacteria bacterium | reverse complement strand
TCGGCATCCAGGTCGGCAGGACCGGCGCGCTCACGCCGGTCGCGGAGCTCGAGCCGGTCACGGTCGGCGGCGTCGTGGTGGGCCGCGCCACGTTGCACAACGAGGACGAGATCGCGCGCAAGGACCTGCGCGTGGGCGACATGGTCGTGGTCCAGCGCGCGGGCGACGTGATCCCGCAGGTCACCGCCCACGTGCCGGAGGAGCGGCCTGCCGGGGCCACGCCCTTCGCCTTCCCGGAGGCCTGCCCGGCCTGCGGCGCGCGCGCGCCGCGCCCCGAGGGCGAGGCGATCCGGCGCTGCACCGGCGGCCTCACCTGCCCCGCGCAGGCGACCGAGCGGCTGCGCCATTTCGTGAGCCGCGGCGCCTTCGACATCGAGGGCCTCGGCGACCGCCACATCGAGGCCTTCCGCGCCGACGGGCTGCTGCGCGGCCCCGGCGACGTGTTCCGCCTGCGCGCGCATGCCGAGGCGCTGGCGGCGCGCGAGGGCTGGGGCGGGAAATCCGTCGAGCGGCTGCTCGCGGCGATCGAGGCGCGGCGACGCATCCCGCTCGACCGCTTCATCTTCGCCCTCGGCATCCGGCAGGTCGGCGAGGCGACGGCGAAGCTCCTCGCCCGCCACTACGGGACGGCCGAGGCATGGCGCGACGCCATGGTGCGCGCCGCCGACGCGCCCGAGGGCGAGGCGGCGCAGGAACTCGGCACGATCGACCAGGTCGGGCCGTCGATGGTCGCCGACATCCGCGCCTTCTTCGCCGAGCCGCACAACCGCGAGACGGTCGCCGACCTGCTGCGCGAGGTGGAGGTCGAGGCGGCGCAGCGCCCGCGCGCGACGGGCTCGCCCGTGGCGGGAAAGACGGTGGTCTTCACCGGCACGCTCGAGACGATGACGCGCCAGGAGGCGAAGGCGCGCGCCGAGGCGCTTGGCGCCAACGTCGCGGGGTCGGTGTCGAAGCGCACCGACTACGTCGTCGTCGGCGCCGACGCCGGCTCGAAGGCCGCGAAGGCGCGCGAGCTCGGCGTGGCGACGCTGACCGAGGCGGAGTGGACCGCGCTGGTCGGCGGCTAGCGCGCGCGGCCCGCGCCGATCGGGCGCGTCGCCTCGGCCAGCCAGCGCGACGTCGACGCGTCGAGGAGCGGCGCCAGCGCGCGGGCGACGCGCGCATGGTAGGCGTCGAGCCACGCGACCTCGGCCGCCTCCATCGCCGTGGCGTCGACCAGCGACAGGTCGATCGGGCAGAGCGTCAGCGTCTCGAAGCCCAGCATCGGGCGCTCCGCGCCCTGGAGGTCGAGCTCGCGCACCGCGACGAGGTTCTCGATGCGGATGCCGTAGGCGCCCGTGCGGTAGTAGCCGGGCTCGTTCGAGACGATCATCCCCGGCTCGAGCGCGACGACGTTGGGCATCTTCGAGATGCGGTGCGGGCCCTCGTGCACGGAGAGGTAGCTGCCCACGCCGTGGCCGGTGCCATGGTCGAAGTCGAGCCCGGCCTCCCAGAGCGGCCGGCGCGCGAAGGCGTCGAGCTGGGAGCCGGACGTGCCGCGCGGGAAGCGCGCCGTGGCGATCGCGATGTGGCCGCGCAGCACGCGGGTGAAGCGGTCGCGATGCTCGGCCGACGGGGTCCCGATCGCCACGGTGCGCGTGACGTCGGTGGTGCCGTCCAGGTATTGCGCGCCGGAATCGACGAGGTAGAGCTCGCCCGGCGCGAGGCGCCGGTTCGTCGCAGGCGTCGACCGGTAGTGGACGATCGCGCCGTTCGGCCCGGCGCCGGAGATCGTGTCGAAGCTGGTGTCGCGGAAATGCTCGCCGCGACGACGCTGGCCCAGGAGCTGCGCGGTCGCCTCGAGCTCGTCGACGCCGCCCCCGGGGGCCTCCGCCGCGAGCCACGCGAAGAAGCGGGCCAGCGCCGCGCCGTCGCGCAGGTGCGCCGCGCGCGCGCCGGCGAGTTCCGCCTCGTTCTTGCGCGCCTTGGGCAGAGCGCAGGGATCCTGGCCGCGCACGACCTCCGCGCCGGCGAGCCGCGCCTGGATCCACTCCGAGGCCGTCGCGGAATCGACGAGGACGCGCGCGCGCCGCGCACCCAGCGCGGCCAGCGCGTCCCCGAAGGCCGATGGCGGCTCGATGCGCACCTGGTTGCCGAGCAGCGGCGCGACCTCGCGGTCGAGCTTGAGCCGCTCGACGAACCAGTCGACGCCGCCATCCGCGTGGAGGACGGCGAAGGACAGCGGCAGCGGCGTGTGCGGCACGTCGGCGCCGCGGACATTGAGGAGCCAGGCGATCGAGGCGGGATCCGAGACGACCGCCGCCGCATGGCCGTCGCGGGCGATGCGCTCCGCGACCTCCGTGCGCTTGGCGGCCGATCCGCGGCCGGCAAAGCGCTCGGGATGGGGCACGACGGGGGAGATCGGCGCCGGCGGGCGGCGGACCCAGATCGCGTCCAGCGGATCGTCCTCCAGCGCCACGAGCTCGGCGCCCGCCCGCGCCGCGCCGTCGCGCAGCCGGGCGAGGCCCTCGGGCGTGTGGAGGCGGGGGTCGAAGCCGATCCGGCCACCGCGCGGGGCCCTGGCGGCGAGCCAGGCCGAGGGCGGCGCCTCGGTGAGGTGCATGGGCTCGAACAGGCTGCAATCGACCTGCGCGCGGACCTGGATCGTGTAGCGCCCATCGACGAAGATCGCCGCCCGGTCGGCCAGCACGATCGCGAGGCCCGCGGAGCCCGAGAACCCCGTGAGCCAGGACAACCTTTCCGCGTGTGGCGCGACGTACTCGCCCTGGTGCTCGTCGCTGCGCGGGCAGATGAAGCCAGCGAGGCCGCGCCGCAGCAATTCAGCCCGCAATGCCGTGAGCCTCGAGGGCTCCCAGGGGCTCGAGCCATGCGAATATGGCATGGCAGAGGCAAGCCCGGCACGATACCGGCGCAGCGTCGCCTTCATCGCCTCGGTGAGCGTCCCGGAGACGAGCCCGAGCCAGGCGTCTCCGTCCTCTCCTTCCGGCGCCGCGAGGCTGCCCTCGGCCAGCCGCCGCAATCCGGCAAGGTCTATAGCAGATCCTGCTTTTGAAAGAATATCTTGCAGTTCCTGGCTCATGTGAGATTTCAGTCGAGGTTCGTCCGGCAGCGCGGAGCTTGGAACACGTTGCGAGCCGCTCCGCGGCGCGTCGCTTCAGGGGAAGGCTAGGTAAAGCCTCCCCCCTGCGCAATGCCGGGCACTGCCCGCCCGATCTGGCAGCCGCACCTGATCCATTCCATGCGCCAGACGCAATGCTGCGACGCAACATGACCGATGGTGACCCGGCGCGATCCGCCTATCTTCCTGCCTCGTGAAGCGGGCGACGTCCCCTCCCCCGGGGTCCGGCGCCGCAACAAGGAGACGAAGATGTACACATACACCGAAGCCGAACTGCTGCGCGTGGCGCGGGTTCGGACCGACCCCGTGTCCACGCAGCGGATGATCGACCTGTCGGAGGCGAACCGCCTCGCGGCACAGGCCCGCGCCGAGGCGACGCTGGCGGCGCTGCGCGCCGTCGGCCGCTTCGTGGGCGGCATCGTGCGCAAGGTCGCGGCCTGGCGCCGCTACCGCGCCGGCGTCGCCGAGCTCCAGGCCCTCGACGCCCGGACCCTGAGCGACATCGGCATCACCCGCGCCGACATCCCGGCTGTCGCGGCCGGCCTCTGGATGCCGCAGGGCCGCCAGGCCATGACGACGACGACCTCCCCCCTGCCCGGCAACGAGAACGCGCGCCAGGCGGCGGCCTGAAGCCTCCCTCCCCCTCCCTGCTTCAGGCGCGGCCAGCGCGTGGCGGCGGCTCCTTCCCCGAGGAGCCGCCGCGATCGTTTCCGGGGGCCGCCCGCTCAGCCGCGGCGGACGAATTCCAGCGTATGCCAGCCCATGATGGCGCGGCGCCCCGCGAAGGCGAGGCGCTGGCCGCAATAGGCGGCGCGCACCTCGACCTCCTGGCTCGCGAGCAGGCCTGAAAGCACGAGCCTGCCGCCCGGCACCAGGCAGCGCGCCAGCGCGGGCGCGAGGCGTACCAGCGGCCGCGCGAGGATGTTGGCGACCGCGAAGTCGAAGCCGCGGCGCCGCGGCAGCCGCGCGAACCCGTCGGAGACGCAGGCATGGACCTGCCGCGAGACCGCGTTGATGCGGATGTTCTCGGCGGCGACGCGCACCGAATCGGCGTCGATGTCCGAGGCCAGCACGCTCGGCGTGCCGGCGCGCGCGAGGCCGATGGCGAGGATCGCCGAGCCGCAGCCGAGGTCCAGCGCGCGGCGCGGCACGCGGCGCCGCGCCGCCGCCTCGATGGCGAGCAGGCATCCGCGCGTCGTCGCGTGCTCGCCGGAGCCGAAGGCGATCCCAGCGTCCAGCTCGATCGGCCACGACCCCGCGGGCGAAGGCCCCTCCACGTGGCTGCCGCGCACGTGGAAGCGGCCGATCGACAGCGGCGGGAAGCTGCGCTGGTTCTCCGCCACCCAGTCCATGTCCGGGACATCCGAGGCGACGAAGGCGGGCGGCGGGCGCCCGATCGAGGAGGCGGCTTCAGCAAGCAGGGCCTCCACCTCGTCGCGCCGCGTGCCCGCGGCGAAGATCGCGTCGACCTGCCACGGGCCGCCGGGCGCGTTCTCGAAAGAGCTGAGCGACTGCGCCACCGGCTCGAGCGCGAGCCCGTAGGCGCGTTCCCCGATGGGATCGACGACCATCCTGATCTGCCAGGGCCTGTCCATGTCCGATCCCCTCATCCCCGCCGCAGGAAGCTGTCCATGACCTTCTTGCGGCCGGTCGGGAACTCGACGTCGAGCTTCCCTGCATCCGCGGCGCGCACGATCCCGTAGCCGAACTTCTCGTGGAAGACGCGGTCGCCGGGCGCGAAGCCGCCGGCCGCGGCCGGGCGCGGCGGCACGAGTTCCGCGCGCGCCTCGATCACGCGCACGGGCCGGCGCGGCGCGGACGGCGCGGCCACCCATTCCTGCCGCTGGTCGAACTCGTCGAAGCGCTGCCGACGCGCCGGCCCGCCGCCCCAGAGGCCGGGCTGGGCGACGCGCTCGACGTGCTCGGCGGGCAATTCCTCGACGAAGCGCGAGGGGATCGCCGATTGCCAGAGATTGTGGATGCGCCGGTTGGCGGCGAAGCTGACATAGGCGCGGCGGCGCGCGCGCGTGAGCCCGACATGCGCCAGGCGCCGCTCCTCCTCGAGCGCCGCCTCGCCCTTCTCGTCGAGCGCGCGCGGATGCGGGAAGAGCCCTTCCTCCCATCCCGGCAGGAAGACGATGTCGAACTCGAGCCCCTTCGCGCTGTGGAGCGTCATCAGGCTGACCATCTCGCCCGGCGCGCCCTCGGCGTTCTCCATCACGAGGCTCACGTGCTCCAGGAAGCCCGCGAGCGTGTCGAAGCCCTCCAGCGCGGCGACGAATTCCTTGAGGTTCTCGAGGCGACCCGGCGCCTCGGCCGAGCGGTCCTGGCGCCACATTGCGGTATAGCCGGACTCGTCGAGCGCCATCTCCATCACCTCGGCGTGGTGGTGCGTGGCGAGCGCCGCGCGCCAGCGCGCGACGTCCTCGAGGAAGCGGCGCAGCCCGGCGCGCGCGGGCCCCTTGATCTCGTCGGTCTCCACGAGCTCGGCCGCGGCGCGCGCGAGGGGCACGCCGCGCGCGCGCGCGACGCGGTGCAGCGACTGCATCGCCTTCTCGCCGACGCCGCGGCGCGGCTGGTTGACGATGCGCTCGAAGGCGAGGTCGTCGGCGTCCTGCGCGACGAGGCGCGCATAGGCGAGCGCGTCGCGAATCTCCGCGCGCTCGTAGAAGCGCGGGCCGCCGACGACGCGGTAGGGCAGGCCCAGCTCGATGAAGCGTTCCTCGAACTCGCGGGTCTGGAAGCCGGCGCGCACGAGCAGGGCGACCTGCCCGAGCGACTGGCCCGCGCGCTGCAGGGCCTCGATCTCCTCGCCCGCCCAGCGCGCCTCCTCCTCGCCGTCCCAGACGCCGCGCAGCTGGACCTTCTCGCCGGGGTCGGCGGCGGTCCACAGCGTCTTTCCCAGCCGCTCGCGGTTGTGCGCGATCAGCGCCGAGGCGCAGGCGAGGATGTGCCCGGTCGAGCGGTAGTTCTGCTCGAGCCGGACGACCGTGGCGTCCTCGAAGTCCTTCTCGAAGCGCAGGATGTTTCCGACCTCCGCGCCGCGCCAGCCATAGACGCTCTGGTCGTCGTCGCCGACGCAGCAGAGGTTGCGGCTGCCCTGCGCGAGCAGGCGCAGCCACATGTACTGCGCGACGTTCGTGTCCTGGTACTCGTCGACCAGGATGTAGCGGAAGCGGCGATGGTACTCGTCGAGCACGTCCGGGCGCGTCGTGAACAGCGTCAGGCAGTGCAGCAGCAGGTCGCCGAAGTCGCAGGCGTTCAGCACGCGCAGCCGCTCCTGGTACTGCGCGTAGAGCGACTGCGCGCGCCCGGCCGCGAGCTCGCCGCCGGCGTCGGCGGCGACGCGCTCCGGCGCGAGGCCGCGGTCCTTCCAGCGCTCGATGGCAGAGAGCACGGCGCGCGCCGGCCATTTCTTGTCGTCGATCTTCTCCGCCTGCAGCAGTTGCTTCATCAGCCGCGCCTGGTCGTCGGTGTCGAGGATGGTGAAGTCGGGGCGGAGCCCGACGAGCTCCGCGTGGCGTCGCAGGATGCGCGCGGAAAGCGAGTGGAACGTGCCGAGCCACACGCCCTCGGCGACCGGGCCGATCATGGCGCCGATGCGCTCCTTCATCTCGCGCGCCGCCTTGTTGGTGAAGGTGACGGCCAGGATCTGGGACGGGAAGGCGCGGCGCGTGGAGAGGATGTGCGCCAGCCGCGTCGTGAGGACGCGCGTCTTGCCGGTGCCCGCGCCGGCGAGCACGAGCAGCGGCCCGTCGAGGCGCTCCACGGCGGCGCGCTGCGGCGGGTTCAGCCGGTCGAGATAGGACGCGGGGGCGGAGGGATCGCTGCTCATGGGCGGGGCTGGGTTACACCCTGACCCGGGCGGCCGCAACGCCGCATGCGATCCGGGATGGAAGCGAGGCGGCCGAGGCCTATAGTCGTCCCGGCCCCGCCATGCGCGCCCCAGGTCGGCGGGCCCCGGAGGAGGTCCAATGCCCGTCTCCCGACGCCTCGCGATGATCGGCGCCGCGGCGCTCGTCCCGGCCCTCCCGGCCGCGGCGCAGGACGCCGCGCAGAGATTGCGCTCCATCGTCCGGGTGCGCTGCACCGTCCCGGCCGATTCGCGCACGGCCGCCTCGCTCGGCCGCCAGCGCCAGGGCTCCGGCGTCCTCATCGACCAGTCCGGCCTGGTGCTGACGATCGGCTACCTGATGGTCGAGGCGGACGGAGCGGAGGTGACGCTCGCCGACGGGCGCACGCTGCCCGCCCAGGTCGTCGGCTACGACCACGAGACGGGGTTCGGCCTGCTGCGGACGATAGACCCGCCACGCATGCCGGCCGCGCCGCTGGGCCGATCCGCCTCGGTTCCCGAGCACGCGCCGGTGATGATCGCCGCGCACGAGGGCGGCGGCGGCGCGCGGCCGGCCTTCGTGCTGTCGCGGCGGCCCTTCGCGGGCAGCTGGGAATACCTGGTCGAGGAGGCGATCTTCACCGCGCCGCCGCATCCCGAATGGAGCGGCGCCGGCCTGTTCGACGCCGAGGGCCGCCTCGTCGGGATCGGCTCGCTGATGGTCGGCGACGCGAACGGCAAGGGCACCGGCATCCCCGGCAACATGTTCGTGCCGATAGACCTGCTGCCGCCGATCCTCGGCGACATGATCGCGGAGGGCGCGCCCGCGGGGCCGCGCCGGCCCTGGCTCGGCCTCGCGACGGAGGAGCTGCGCGGACGGCTCTTCGTGACGCGCGTCACGCCCGGCGGCCCGGCGGAGCGCGCCGGCATCGAGGCGGGCGACGTCGTGCTCGGCGTGGGCGGCGCGCCGGTGCGCGACCTCGCGGACTTCTACCGGAAGCTATGGGCGACCGGCGACGCGGGCAGCGAGGTCGGGCTCATGCTGCTCGACGGCACCGGCTCGCGGCAGGTCACGATCCGGAGCGTCGACCGGCATTCGCACCTGAGGCTCAAGCGGACCTACTGAAGCGCGCGTC
>CANMWW010000074.1 GCA_947500965.1 Alphaproteobacteria bacterium | reverse complement strand
GGCGACCGCGCCTTCCTTCACCGTCGCGCCCGCCGCGCTCGCGGCGGGAGCCGTCCTCTGCCTCGCGTGGCGCCTCGACGGGGGCCGCGCCCTCGGCTGGCGCGTCGGCCGGCGGTGCATCCGTGGCGGGTGTGGCGGAGAAATCGGGTGCGGGCTGCGCCGCCCCCTCGACCCGCGGGATCGGCTTGCCGATCAGCTTCTCGATCGCGGACAGGAACTTGCCGTCGGCCCGCGTCGCGATGGTGAAGGCGGCGCCGGAGCGACCCGCGCGGCCCGTGCGGCCGATGCGATGGACATAGTCCTCGGCGTGGATCGGCACGTCGAAGTTGAAGACATGGCTGAGGTCGTCGATGTCGAGGCCGCGCGCCGCGACGTCCGAGCACACGAGGATGACGATCTCGCCGCGCTTGAAGGATTCGAGCGTCGCCGTGCGCTGCGACTGGTCCATGTCGCCGTGCAGCTGGCCGGCGTTGAAGCCGTGCCGGCGCAGCGACTTGTAGAGCATGTCGACGTCGCGATTGCGGTTGCAGAACACGAGGGCGTTGCGCACGGGCTCGGCGCGCAGCAGGTCGCGCAGCACCTCGCGCTTCTCGCGCTCGTCGGCCGTGACGAGCAGCTGCTTCACCGTGTCCGCCGTGGTCGCGGGGCGGGCGACGGTTATCTCCTTCGGGTTGGTCAGGAAGGCGTCGGCGAGGCGGCGGATCTCCGGCGGCATGGTCGCCGAGAAGAAAAGCGTCTGGCGGCTGCGCGGCAGCAGAGAGACGATGCGCTCGACGTCGGGGATGAACCCCATGTCGAGCATGCGGTCGGCCTCGTCGATCACCAGCAGCTTGACGTCGGTCAGGAGCAGGCGGCCGCGCTCGAAATGGTCGAGCAGCCGGCCCGGCGTGGCGATCAGCACGTCGACGCCGCGGTCGAGCACCTTCTCCTGGTCGCCATACTGCACGCCGCCGATCAGCAGCGCCTTAGAGAGCTTGTGGTACTTGCCGTAGATGTCGAAGTTCTCGGCGACCTGCGCCGCGAGCTCGCGGGTCGGCTCGATGATCAGCGAGCGCGGCATGCGCGCGCGGGCGCGCGAGCCGTGCAGGATCTCGATCATCGGCAGTGTGAAGCTCGCCGTCTTGCCGGTGCCGGTCTGCGCGCAGCCAAGCACGTCGCGGCCCATCAGGACCTGGGGTATGGCCTGGCGCTGGATCGGCGTCGGCTCCTTGTAGCCCGCGTCCGCGACGGCGCGCAGTACTTCGGCGCCCAGGCCGAGATCGTCGAAACTCATCGTGCCGAATTCAGCCTTTCGCCCGGTGCCGTCGGCCGCCGGGTCAGTAGCAAAAAAGGGCCGTGGCGTCTCCGGCCCGGCCCCCCTGAAACGCGCGGGATTATCGGCAGAATCGGGGCCAAGTCAACGCAAGCCGGTCATGGCGCCGGGCCGGGCGCGCGGGCTAGGTTCCCGCCGCATGCTGATGCGCGCGGATCTCTCGGTCCTGTTCGTCGTCGACGTCCAGGAACGCCTGCTTCCGGCGATGGCCGACCCCGGCGCCGTCGAGGCCGGCGCGGCGCGGCTCATGCGCGGCGCGCGGCGCCTTGGCGTGCCGCTCCTCGTCACCGAGCACTACCCGAAGGGGATCGGGCCGACCGTGGCGTCGCTCGCCGGGCTCTGCACGCCTGGCGAGCGGGTGGGGAAGATCCACTTCTCCTGCGTCGACGAGCCTGGCGTGCGCGACGTCCTGTCGCTGCTGGCGCCGCGCCGCCAGGCCGTGCTCTGCGGCATCGAGGCGCATGTCTGCGTGCTCCAGTCGGCGCTCGGGCTCGTGGCCGGGGGCTGGGACGTCTTCGTGGTGGCGGACGCGGTGTCGTCGCGCCGCGCCGCCGACCGCGACGCGGGCCTGGCGCGGCTCGCGGCGAACGGCGTCGGCGTGGTGACGGGCGAGATGGTGCTCTTCGAGTGGCTGCGCCGCGCGGGCACCGAAGAGTTCCGCGACCTGCTCCGGCTCATCCGATGACGCGCACGCCGCTCGTCCTCCTGCCCGGCCTGCTCTGCGACGCCGCGCTCTGGGCGCCGCAGGTCGCTGCGCTCGCCGACATCGCCGAGCCGCGCGTGGCCGACCTGACGCGCGACGACGACATCGGCGCGATGGCGGCGCGCGTTCTGGCGGAGGCCCCGGCGCGCTTCGCGCTCGCCGGGCTGTCGATGGGCGGCTATGTCTCCTTCGAGGTGATGCGCCGCGCGCCGTAGCGCGTCACGCATCTGGCGCTGCTCGACACATCGGCGCGGCCCGACACGCCCGAGCGCGCCCAGGTGCGGCGCGACTTCATCGCGCTCGCGCGCAGCGGCGGCTTCCGCGGCCTGACGCCAAGGCTGCTTCCCCAGTGGGTGCATGCCTCGCGCATGTCCGATCCCGCCTTCGTCGAGGCCGTGACGTCGATGACGCTGCGCGTCGGCCGCGACGCCTTCATCCGGCAGCAGACCGCCATCCTCGGCCGTCCCGACAGCCGTCCCGGCCTGTCGCGCATCCGCGTGCCGACGCTCGTGCTCTGCGGCCGCCAGGACCAGGCGACGCCGGTCGAGGTCGCGCGCGAGATCGCCTCGGACATCGAGGGCGCGCGCCTGGTCGTCGTCGAGGAATGCGGGCATCTCGCGACGCTCGAGCGGCCGGCCGAGGTGTCGGCGGCGATGCGCGCATGGATGTCCGCGTGAGCGCCGGCATGGCGGCCGCCTTCCGCGCCGCGACGCGCGCCGACATCCCCGGCATCGTCGCGCTGAACGATTCCACCCTGCCGCACGTCAACGAATTGCCCATGGAGACATGGCTGCGCTTCGTCGACGGCGAGGCCAGCCTGCGCGTCGCCGAGGACGGCGCGGGCGGCATCGCCGTGCTGACCGCGGCGCTGCCGCCGGGTCGCGACTACGGCAGCCACAACTACGCGTGGTTCCAGCGGCGCATGGCGCGCTTCCTCTACCTCGACCGCATCGTGGTCGCGGAGCGCCTGCGCCGGCAGGGCTGGGGGCGGGCCGCCTATCTCGACGTCTTCGCCTCCGCGCCCGATCCCGCGGCGCCCGTCGCCTGCGAGGTCAACCTCGACCCGCCGAACGATTCCAGCCTCGCCTTCCATGGCGGGCTCGGCTTCCGCGAAGTCGGCGTGCAGGACGTGCCGGGAAGCGGCAAGCGCGTGGCGATGCTCGCGCGGCGCCCCGACGGCGTAGCGGAGCCGAGCCTGCCCGGGCCCGACGATGGCGCCACGCTGCGCCGGGCGACGGCCGAGGATGCCGGCGCCGTGGCGCGGCAGGTCGCCGCGCTGCGCGGGGGGCTCGACACGGAACCGACGGGCGTCGACGCCGCCTCCATCGCCGGCATGCTGGCCACGGGACGCCTTCTCGCGCTGCTTGCCGAGCGCCCGGGAGAGGGCGCGATCGGCATCGCGGTTGTCGCAGGGTCCCATGAAGGTGGCGGTTTCGGCGTCCTCGCCGGGCTGCACGTGGCGCCGTCGCTGCGCGGCCGCGGGACCGGCGCGCGGCTGGTCGCGGCGGCGCGCCGCGAGGCGATGGCGCGCGGCTGGCGAAGCCTCGAGGCAACGGTGCCCGACGCCGCGCGCTTCCCGGCGGCGAAGGGCTTCCTCGCCGCGAATGGCTTCGTGCCGGCCGGCGCGCGGCTGCGCGTGCTGCTGGCCTGAACGCCGCTCAGCCCGCGCGCGCGGTCTCGGCGAAGTTGAGCTCCAGCGTCAGGCCGTTGGGATCGACGACGAAGAGCTGCGTGATGCCCGTGCGAGGCACGACGCGCTCCTCCCACTTCACGTCCTCGCGCGCCAGCGTCGCGCGCGTCGCGGCGAGGTCGACCGCCTCGAAGGCGATGTGGTCGAGGACTCCCGTGCCGTGCTGCCCCGCGCGCGCCTCGCGCGCGCCGTCGCTCACGTCGACGAGGTGCAGCACCGGCGTGTCGCCGAGGTAGATCCACGCGCCGGGGAAGGGAAAGGGCGGGCGGTCGCCGGCCTTCATGCCGAGGACGCGGTCGTAGAAGGCGACGGTCTCTGCGAGGCGCGTCGTGTGGATGTTGTAGTGCTCGATGCGCTTCAGCGGCATGGCGTGCTCCGTCCCGGTCGGCGCGCGACCGTGCTCAGATGTCGAGGTCGCGCGCGAGTTTCGCGTTCTCCTGGATGAAGCGCAGCCGCAGCTCCGGCTTGCGCCCCATCAGGCTCTCCACCAGCCTCTCGGTCGGCTTGGCCTGGTCGGGGTCGATGCGCACCTGCAGCAGCGTGCGCCGCCCCGGCGCCATCGTCGTGTCCTTGAGCTGCGCGGGCGGCATCTCGCCGAGGCCCTTGAAGCGGCTGATCTCCACCTTGCCGCGGCCCTTGAACTGCGTGCCCATGAGCTCTTCCTTGTGGCGGTCGTCGCGCGCATAGGCCACCTGCGCGCCCTGCGCGAGGCGGTAGAGCGGCGGCATGGCGAGGAAGAGGCGCCCGTCGTCGATCAGCCGCGGCATCTCTCGGTAGAAGAAGGTCATCAGCAGCGACGCGATGTGCGCGCCATCGACGTCCGCGTCGGTCATGATGATGACGCGCTCGTAGCGCAGCTTCTCGCCGTCGTAGGAATCGCCGGTGCCGCAGCCCAGCGCCTGGACGAGGTCGGCGAGCTCCTGGTTCTGGCGCAGCTTGTCGGCCGAGGCGCTGGCGACGTTCAGGATCTTGCCGCGCAGCGGCAGCACCGCCTGTGTCGCGCGGTCGCGGGCCTGCTTGGCCGAGCCGCCCGCGCTGTCGCCCTCGACGAGGAAGATCTCGGTGCCACCGGCGGCGTTGGCCGAGCAGTCCGCGAGCTTGCCTGGCAGGCGCAGCTTGCGCGTCGCGCTCTTGCGCTGCATCTCCTTCTCGCTGCGCCGCCGGATGCGGTCCTCGGCGCGCTCGATGATCGCGTCTAGAAGCTGCCGGCCGGTCGCCGGATCGTCGGCGAGCCAGTGGTCGAAATGGTCCTTGATGACGGCGTCGACGACGCGCTGCGCCTCCGGCATGCCGAGGCGGTCCTTGGTCTGGCCCTGGAACTGCGGCTCGCGGATGAACAGCGACAGGAACACCACGGCGCCGTCGCCGACGTCCTCCGCGGTGATCTGCTGCGCGCGCTTGTTGGAGATGCGCTCGCCATAGGCGCGCAGGCCGCGCGACAGCGCCGCGCGCAGGCCGAGCTCGTGCGATCCGCCCTGCGGCGTGGGCACGGTGTTGACGTAGGAATGCGTCTCGCCGCGCTCGTCGCCCGGCCAGGCGACGGCCCATTCGATGCGGCCGAGGCCGTCGGGGAGCTTCTCCTCGCCGGAGAAGACCTTGCCGACGCAGGGCCGCTTGCCGAGCACCTCGGCGAGCGAGTCCGCGAGGCCGCCGGGGAAGCGCAGCACCGCCTCGGCCGGGACCTCCCCGTCCTTGACCAGCGACGGGTCGCAGGACCAGCGCAGCTCGACGCCGCGGAACAGGAAGGCCTTGGCGCGCGCCATGCGGAAGATCGTCGCGGCCTTGAGCCGCGCGGCCTTGCCGAAGATCTCGGGGTCGGGATGGAAGCTCACGCTTGTGCCGCGGCGGTTGGGCGTGGTGCCGATCTTGCGCACGGGCCCCTTTGGCACGCCGCGGCTGTAGAGCTGCTGCCAGACGGTCTTCTCGCGCGCCACCTCGACGACCAGCTCGTCCGAGAGCGCGTTGACGACGGAGATGCCGACGCCGTGCAGGCCGCCGGCGGTCGAGTAGACCTTGTCCGAGAACTTGCCGCCGGAATGCAGCGTCGTGAGGATCACCTCGAGCGCGGACTTGTTGCGGAACTTCGGGTGCGGGTCGACGGGGATGCCGCGCCCGTTGTCGCGGATCGTGCAGGTGCCCTCGGCGGAAAGCTCGACCTCGATGCGGTCGGCGTGGCCCGCCACCGCCTCGTCCATCGCGTTGTCGAGGACCTCGGCGACGAGGTGGTGCAGCGCGCGCTCGTCCGTGCCGCCGACATACATGCCGGGCCGGCGGCGCACGGGCTCGAGGCCCTCGAGGACCTCGATGTCCTTGGCCGTGTAGCCGCCCGAGGCGGGGCCGGGCTTGTCCTTGTCGCGCTTCCGATTGCCGCCGCCGAAGAGGTCCGCCATGTCCGCCCGCTCGATTCGCCCGATAGGGGGCCAAGCTGCGGCACGGGACTCCCCGCGATCAAGGGCCACGTCGCGGTGTCGCGCCGGGCCGGCCCTCCGGGCTAGGATCGCCGCGCGCGTGGCCAGCCCGGTCGGCGCGGCACGGGGGCGGGAGCCAGCGACTTGGACCAGCAGAGCAGCGATCCGCCCGTGCCGCGCGGCGAGCCCTTCCTGCGCACGCTCGCCATGCCGGGCGACGCCAACCCGTCGGGCGACATCTTCGGCGGCTGGCTGCTTGCGCAGATGGACATAGCGGGCGGCATCGCGGCCTCCGAGCGCGCGCGCGGCCGCGTGGCGACCGTCGCGGTGGCGGCGATGACCTTCCACCTGCCGGTCCTCGTCGGCGACGTGCTGAGCTGCCATTGCGACGTCAGGCGCGTCGGCCGCAGCTCGATCACCATCCATGTCGAGAGCTGGGTGCGCCGCTCGGCCGGCGGCGAGAGCGTCAAGGTGACCGAGGGCCTCTTCACCTACGTCGCGATCGGCCCCGATCGCAGGCCGCGTCCCGTCGACGGGCCGGCGGCGTGAGCGCCGCGGCGCCGGGCACGGCCCGGCCCTCCGGCGCGCGGCTCGGGATCGCCGTCGCGCTCGCCGCGATCACGATGTTCGCGCTGCTCGACGTGGTCAGCAAGGTGCTGGGCGCGCGGATGTCGGTGGTACAGATCCTCTGGGTCCGCTTCGTGCTCTTCGTGCCGCTCGCGCTCGCGCTGGCCTGGCGGCCGGGCACGGGCATCGCGTGGCGCAGCGGCGCGCCGTGGCTCCAGGTGCTGCGCGTCGTCGTGCTGCTGGTGGAGATGTGGTTCTTCCTCTCCGCCTTCGCGGCGATCCCGCTCGCCGACGCGCACGCCATCGGCGCCTCGGCGCCGCTGCTGGTCACGGCGCTCTCCGTGCCCTTCCTGGGCGAGCGCGTGGGCTGGCGGCGCTGGACGGCGATCGGCGTCGGGTTCGCGGGCATGCTCGTCGTCGTGCGGCCCGGCTTCGCCGAGTTCAGCCTGCCGATGCTCTACGCGGTCGCCGGCGCCGTGCTCTGGGCCGTTTACCAGGTCCTGCTGAAGATCGTCGGCCGCTTCGACGGCGCCGCCACCAGCGGCGTGTGGACGGCGGCCATCGGGGCGATCCTGCTCAGCGCGATCGGGCCCTTCGCCTGGACGACGCCGGACGCGGGCGACTGGACGCTGCTCGTCGTCGCGGCGCTGCTGGGCGGCGTCGGCCACATCGCCTACAGCCATGCCTTCAACCTCGCGCCGGCCTCGACGCTGCAGCCCTTCGCCTTCCTCCTGCTGGTCTACGCCGCGCTGTTCGGCTGGCTCTTCTTCGGCGACGTGCCCGATCGCTGGACGGTCGCCGGCGCGGCGCTGATCGTCGCCAGCGGCCTCTACACCTTCCACCGCGAGCGCGTGCGCGCGGCGATGGGGCGGGGCGCGTGAGCGCCGAGCCGCGCGACGAGGCGGCCTCGACGCGCCGCGGGATCCTCGTGGTGCTCGCCGCCATCAGCCTCTTCGCCTGCGTGGACGTGCTGAGCAAGAAGCTCGGCAACATGATGCCGGTCGCGCTCGTCATCTGGGCGCGCTTCCTGCTCTTCGTGCCCATCGCCCTCGCGCTTGCCTGGCGGCCGGGCAGGGGGATCGCCTGGCGAAGCGGCCATCCGTGGCTGCAGCTCCTGCGCGGCCTCATCCTGCCGGTGCAGATGTGGCTGTTCGTCTCGGCCTTCGCCGCGCTGCCGCTCGCCGACGTCCACGCGATCGGCGCGTCCGCGCCGCTGCTGGTGACCGCGCTCTCGGTGCCGCTGCTCGGCGAGCGCGTGGGCTGGCGGCGCTGGTGCGCCGTGCTCGCGGGCTTCTGCGGCGTGCTGCTGATCGTGCGCCCGGGCTTCGCCGCGGTCAGCCTGCCCATGCTCTACGTCGTCGCGGGCGCGTCGCTCTGGGCCGGCTACCAGGTGATCCTGAAGGTCGTGGGCAGGACCGACGGCGCCGCGACCACGGGCGTGTGGACGGCCGTCGTCGGCGCGGCCTTCTCGTCCTTCGCGGCGTGGTTTGCCTGGACG
>CANMWW010000073.1 GCA_947500965.1 Alphaproteobacteria bacterium | reverse complement strand
CGCCGGCGCGGCGCTGCTGCAGCGGCACGGCTTCCGCAAGGTCGCGACGCAGGTGGAGCTCGCGCGGGCCCCGGCGCCGGGGCCCGCGGCACCCGCCCTGCCCGGCCTCGACCTCCCGCCCGCCGAGATCGCGCGCCATGCGGCGAACTTCGTGCATGACCGCTTCGCCCTCGACGTCGCGATCCCGCGCGCCGCCCATGACAGGTTCTGGGCGCGGCGGATCGCGAACTCGCTCTCCGGCGCGCGCCATCGCGTGGTCGCGCGCGAGGGCGGCTTCGTCACCTTTGCGCGCGACGGCGACGACATCCGCATCGACCTCGTCTCGGTGGTCGCGAAGCGGCGCGGCATCGCCTCGGAGCTGCTCGCGCGCCTCGTGTCCATCGCGGCGCGCGAGGGGCGGCGCGCCGTGCGCGTCGTCACCGAGTGCGAGAACGCGCCGGCGCTGGCGCTCTACGCGCGCGCCGGCTTCTCCCCCGTGCGCTACGAGAGCGTCCTGCATTTCGCGACGCGGGTGCCGAGCGATGCGTGAGCGCGCCACCCCGGCACGGAGCGGCGTCGCGGCCCGCGTGGCGCTGCTCGCCCACGCGGCCTTCGCCGGATTGCTCGCCTACGCGCTGTTCTGCGTCTTCGCGCTGAACGTGGACACCGCCGACCGCCGCGGCGAGGTCCTGCCCGCGATCGCGGGCGTCGCGGGCGCGCTGCCCGTCCTCGTGACGCTTCGCCTGATGCGCGCGCGCGTCGCCGCCGGCGCGCGCAAGCTCGTGGCGGCGCTCGATGCCGTCGAGCCGACGCGCTTCGCGCTGGCGACGCTCGCGCTCGGCATCGCGCTGCGCGTCGCCTTCGTGCTCGCCTTCCCGCCGGTGCAGAGCTCGGACGGCGCCTCCTACCTCGCCCTCGCGACGCGGCTCGCGGCGGGCGAGCCCTATCGCGCCGCCGGCACGCTGGCCTACTGGCCTCCCGGCCTGCCCTTCGGCCTGCTGCCCTGGATCCTCGCCCTGGGCGAGAACCGGTACGTGCCTCTGTTCCACAACCTCCTGCTCTTCGTCGTCTCGAGCCTGGCGTCCGCGCGCTTCGCGACGCGGCTCGGCGGCGCGACCGCGGGGCGCGTCGCCATGCTCGCGCTCGCGATCTGGCCCAACCTCGTCATGGACGCGGGCATGGCGTCGAAGGAGCAGCAGCTCGTCGCGCTGGTCACGCTCGCCCTCGCCTTCCATCCGCAGGCCGGCGGCGCGCGACCCGCGCTCTGGTCCGGGCTCGCGCTCGGCGCCGCGGCGCTGACGCAGCCGGCGCTGCTGCCCGCGCCGCTCGCCTTCGTCGCCTGGCAGCTTCTGCGTGGCGACGGCGCCCGCCGCTCGGCGCTGCGCATCGCATTGCTCCTGGCCGGCTTCGTCGCGGCGATCGCGCCGTGGACGATCCGCAACCACGTGGTGCTCGGCGGGTTCGTGCCGGTGACGAGCACGGCGGGCTTCGCGCTCTACATCGCCAACAACGACCGCGCATGGGGGGGCTGGATCGACATCCTCGCCGACGGCGACGCGACGCTCGACCCGCGCATCGACGAGCGCGGCGCGAGCCGCGAGGCCGGGCGGCGCGCCGTCGAATGGATCCGCGAGAACCCCGGCCGCGCGGCCTTCCTCGCGCTGCGCCGGCAGCAGCTCTTCCTCGGCGACGACAGCGACGGCGCGTTCTCCGCCCTCAAGCGCGGGCTCGGCATCTCCGGCCCCGGCTACGCGGCGGCGAAGCTCGTCGCGCTCGGCTTCTGGCTCTCGCTCCTCGCCGCGCTGCTCTTCTTCCTGCTCGCCGCGTGGCGCGGGCGGCGCGGCAGCACGCCGCGCCACCACGTGGCGCTCTCCGGCGCGCTGGCCGCGCTTCTCGGGGCCTGGACGGCGATCGCCGCGCGCCGGGACGCGCTGGCGGCGACGCTCAGGCGATCCGATCCTCCGGGATGAGGTCGAGCTGCTGGTAGAGCTTGGCCATCGGGCGCGCGGGATCGCCCGAGACGGCGATGCGCGCGCTTCCCGGCCATGCCGCGTCGATGCGGTCGATCCAGCGCCGCGCCGCCTCGCGCACGCCCGCGTCGCGGTGGTAGCGCAGCAGCATGTGCAGACCGGCCTGGTGCTGCTTCACGAAGCTGTAGCCGACCTGCCGCAGGTCGGCGGTGAAGTCGGCCAGGCCTGAAGGCAGGCGCAGGATGCGCGCGGCGCGCGGGTCGGCGGACATGCGCTCGAGCCAGGCATGGAGCTCGCGCATGTCGTTCACCGGCCAGACCGGCCACCTGCCGCTGGCCGAGACCATGTCCTCGCCGCCCCAGGGGCTCGGCCCGGGCACGAGGTCGCTGCACAGGACGGTCGCGAAGCCCGGCGCGCCCAGCAGGCGCCACCATTTCCCCGGCGGCGCCTGCTCGAGGGCGAGGAGCTGCCAGACGCAGGCCTGGATGCCCGGCGAGAAATCCGCCGCGTCGATGTCCATCGCGTGCATCGCGCACATGTTCGCGTAGGCGGACTTGAATGCGTCGAGCCGCGACATCGACAGCACGTGCCCGGGGCTCGGGCCGCGCAGCTGCCCGCCCGGCAGGATCGCCGGCACGTCGCGCCAGTCGTCCGAGCCCGGGTTGAACAGGTTGCGCACGTGGAAGGCGCCCCAGATCGTGCGCTCGCAGAGAAGGTTGAAGTGCGCCGCCTGGTCCTGCGCCACGCGCCGCCAGTAGGCGCGCCGCCTGTGGCCCTCGAAGCGCGTGAAGGCGGTGCGCGCGATCTCGCGCATCGGCCAGGCATAGGTGCGCTCGCCGTTCGCGACCTGGTAGCCGACGACATGGCCGGCGTCGCCCGGCGCGCCGCCGCGGCGCGGCGCGGTGATGACGTTCTGGCTCTGCGTCTTCAGCAGGCAGAACCACGCGTACTGCTCCTGCCTGTCGAAGAAGCACTTCTCCGGGCGGACGAGATAGGCCGAGTAGATGCCGCTCGAGGGCAGGTGCGAGTTGACGGGATGGAACGGGCGCTTGAGCGCATAGCCCTGCGAGACGGGGTGGAACCTGGCGTCGGGCTGCTGCGGCCTGCCGAAGGGATTGCCGAGCCTGGTCGTCGTCATGTGGTGCGGCGCGACGTCCCAGCGCATGTAGAGGTCCGGTGCCGAGAGCGCCGCGTCCCCGGCGGCGAGCTCGTCGCGGACCTGGAATCCATGGGCGCCCATGACGTTGTCGGCAAGCGCCTCGAGGCTCGGCCAGGAGGCGAGCGTGTCGCCGGTCCAGAACAGCCACTCCCAGCCAGAGAAGACGCCGAGCTCGGTCCGCGCGCCCCCCTCGCCCGTGAAGCACCACGCGCCGGCGTAGAGCGGCTCGTTGAGCGCATCGCGCACCGGCCGGCGCAGCCCGGTCCAGTCCTCCACCTTCGCGCCGCCCTTCCAGCGTACCGCGGCGCCCTCGTTGCGCTCGAAGTCGATGTCGGCGCCGCGGAGCTTGCAGGCCATCTCCGCGGCGCGGTCCTCGGCGGGAAAGCGCGTCCACGGGAAGACGAGGCGCGCGCGCATGAAGTCGGCCGCGGAGCACATGCCGAAGGGCTTGGCCTCCGCCCAGCGCCATCCCTCCCAGGGCGCATGGAGCAGGTTGCGCCAGCGCTCCGCCTGCCGCTCGGTTCGCGACGCGCCATCGACGCGCACGTCGGCATCGTAGCGATGCTCGCGCGCCGCCGCGAACATGCGCGGGTTCTCGACGCTGGCCTGCCTGTCGACGATCCGGCCGGTGGCGTCGCGCGAGACGCGGAACCAGGCCTCGAGATGCGGATGCGCCTCGCCGCGCGAGACGAAGGCCGCGCGCCGCTCGACCTGGCGCAGCAGCGGCCCGTCGAACCACGGCGAGTCCGGCGTGGCGGCGCCATCGGCGAAGCGCGCGACCCATTCGCGGCGCGGCACGGGGTCGTTGACGGGCTCGAGCACGCCCTCGACCGCGCGGCGGCCGCGGCGATCGGCGAGGAACGAGAGCTGCGAGCCCGGCCCGCGCCGGATGGCCACGCGCATCTCGTAGGGCTCGGGGTCGCCCGGGCTCCAGCGCGGCCAGACATACATGCCGTATCGGCCGCCCTCCTCGTTCCATCGGTCCGAGCCCGCGACCCTGCCAAGGCTGCGCCGCGGCCCGTGTTCGGCGGCCTCGTGCATGCGCCCGAACGGAATGCCGATGTCGTTGACGACGAGCGAGTTCCCGTACTTGGGCCGGAAATGGTCGTCGTTGGCCTCGCCCGCGCGGCCCTCGCGCCGCGGCAGGAAGCGCGGCTCGTAGCAGCAATAGCGACCCGCCGGGTCCTGCGTGACCAGCTTGGCGAGGTGGTCGAGCGCGGCGCGGCCATGCTCGTGCGCCTCCTTCCAGGAATGGCGCGGCGCGAAGCGGCGCTCGTAGCGCAGCGTTCCCCTGGAATCGACGAAGGTGACCTCGATCGCGTCGCCCTCGACCGGCGCCCGGTCGAGGGCGAGCCAGTGCACGCGCGGCTCCCAGATGGACAGCGTCACCGTGAAGTCGACCGGCGCGCGCCACAGCGCGTCCCAGTCCGGCGGCACCGGGCGCGGCACCTCGCCCTCCGGCGCGAGGCCGATCTCGACCGGCGCGCGCGCGACATAGCCGGCGGGCAGGCGCAGGTGCCCCGTGCAATGCATCAGCGTGCCGTCGCGACGGAGCTTGAACTGCTCGAGCTGGAGCGGCAGGAGGGTGCCGCCGGGGCCGGCCGGGTAGCGCGCCGCGATGCGCGCGCGCTGCGACGAGGGGATGCGGCCGAAGGGGAACGGAATGCCGAAGGGCGAGACGAGCTGCCCCCCCGGCGTGGCGCTTGAGAATCGCGCGAAGGCCTCGAAGCCGGGCGTCGCGGCGATGGCGGGCGCGAGGCGCGAGGCCGCGAGGCCGGCGGCGAGGGAGCCGGCGACCCGGCGGCGCGTTGGCATGTGCGGATCCTAGGCGCCGGCGCGACGCACGGCAGGCGCGCGGGCGGGTTGCTCCCGAAGAGTCGCGGGCCGGCAGCAGGCGTCGCGCCGGGCGCGCCGGCGCGCTATCCTTCCCGCGGGCGGCGTCTGGCACGAGGCTTCCCGCGCCGACGCAGATTGGCGCTCGTCACGCCGCCGGAGCCGGTCCATGCGCTTCATTCCCACCGCCCTTCCGGGCGTCGTGCTCGTGGAGACGCCCCGCGTCGAGGATCCGCGCGGCGGCTTCGAGCGCAGCTACTGCGCCGAGGCCTTCGCCGCCGCGGGCCTGCCGCCGCTCGGCACGCAGTGCAACATCTCGTCCAACCGGCGCCGCCTGACGCTTCGCGGCATGCATTTCCAGGCCACGCCGGAGCCCGACGCGAAGCTCGTGCGCTGCCTCTCCGGCCGGATGTTCGACGTCGCGGTCGACATCCGCCCCGGATCGCCGACGCGCGGGCATTGGACCGGGGTCGAGCTCGCGGCGGGCGATGGCAGGTCGCTCTTCGTGCCGGCCGGCTTCGCGCATGGCTTCGTCACGCTCGAGGACGACACGACCGTCTTCTACATGATGGGCGCGACCTACCGGCCCGCGCTCGCGCGCGGCTTCCGCTGGGACGATCCACGGGTCGCCATCGCGTGGCCGGTCGCGCCGGAGGTCGTCTCCGACCGGGACCGCGCGCTGCCGGCGCTGGCCGACCTCCCCGAGGCGGAACTCGCGCGATGAGGCGCGTCCTCGTCACCGGTGCCTCGGGCTTCGTCGGCCGCGCCGTGCTCGACGCGCTCGCGCGAGAGGACGCGGAGGTCGTCGCCCTCGCGCGTCGCCCGCCGACGCAAGACGCGCGGCCGCGCCTGCGCTGGCGCGCGCTCGACATGCTTGACGCAGCGGCGCTGCGGCGCGCGGTGGCCGAGGCCGGCTGCGACACCTGTATCCATCTCGCCTGGGATGTCGGCCCTGGCTACTGGGCGGCGCCCGCCAACCTCGACTGGCTGGCCGCCAGCGCCGCGCTTCTGCGCGCCTTCCGCGAGGCCGGCGGCGTGCGCTTCGTCGGCGCCGGGACATGCGCGGAGCACGACTGGACGGGAGACGGCGACGCGCCGCTGCGCGAGGACGCGCCGCGACGCCCGGCGACGCTCTACGGCGCGGCGAAGGGCGCGCTCTGGGACGTCGCCGCCGCCTACGCCGCCGCAACCGGCATGGAGGTCGCCTGGGGCGTCGTGTTCCACGCGATCGGGCCCGGCGAGCGCGCCGGGCGCCTGCTGCCCTCGATCGTGGCGGCGCTCGACGCCGGCCAGGAGGCGCGCTGCACCTCGGGCGCGCAGGTGCAGGACCCGATGGACGTGCGCGACCTCGGCGCCGCCTTCGCTGCCCTCGCTGCCTCGCCGCTGCGGGGCCGCGTGAATCTCGGTCGCGGCGCGCCCGCCAGCGTCGCGGAGATCGCGCGCCGCGTCGCCGCGCACTGCGGCAGGCCGGACCTGCTGCGGCTCGGCGCGCTGCCGGCGCGCGCGGGCGAGCCGGCGCGGCTCGTGCCAGACCTCGCGCGCATGCGCGACGAGCTCGGCTTCGTCCCGCGCCACGACCTCGACGACAGCATCGCCACAGCCATCGACTGGCAGCGCGCGCAGGGAGCCGACCGATGATCGCCCGACTCTTCCGCCGACGGCGCGAGCCGAGGCTGCCCGCGCATGTGAGCGTCGGCCGCCACAGCTACGGGCTCTCCAGGCGCAACCTCGTGCGCCCGAGCGCGTCGGCGCCCATCGCGGTCGGCAGCTTCTGCTCGATCGGGCCCGAGGTGCTGATCTTCGGCCAGGCGGACCACCCGACGCATCTCGCCTCGACCTATCCGTTCCGCACGCTGCTCTTCGATCCTTCCGCGGGCAACCGCGACGCGACGACCCGCGGCGGCGTGACGATCGGCAACGACGTCTGGATCGGCGCGCGGGCCATGGTGCTGTCGGGAGTCTCGATCGGGCACGGGGCCGTGGTCGGCGCCGGCGCGGTGGTGGCGCGCGACGTGCCGCCCTACGCGATCGTCGTCGGAAACCCGGCGCGCGTCGCGCGCCACCGCTTCCCGCCGGAGATCGTCGAGCGCCTGCTGGCGCTGGCGTGGTGGGACTGGCCCGACGAGCGGCTTCGCGCGCTCGAGGACGCGCTCTACGGCCCGGTCGAGGCGTTCCTGGAGCGCTGCGGCGGATGAGCGCCGCGCCGCCCGTCGCGATCGGCCTGCCCGTCTACAACGGCGCGGCGTTCCTCGACGAGGCCATGGCCTCGCTCTGCGCGCAGGACTTCGCGGACCTGCGCATCGTCGTCTCCGACAACGCGTCGACCGACGCCACGCCCGACATCCTCGCCACCTGGGCCGCGCGCGACAGCCGCATCGAGCTCCACCGCCAGCGCGAGAACCTCGGCATGATCGGCAACTTCGCCTTCGTGCGGCAGGCGGCGGACGCGCGCTGGTTCATGCTCGCCGCGCATGACGACCGCTGGTCGCCGAACTTCGTATCGGCGCTCCACGAGGCGGCGCGGCGCGAGCCCGGCTGCCGCCTCTGCGTGCCGCAGGTCGTCAAGACGACGATCGACGGCGCCGAGGACCTGCGCTTCGCCGTGCCCGCGTCGCTGCTGGCCGCGCGCGGCCTCGCGCGCCGGATGGCGCTGCTGCGCTGGGCGCAGAGCGGCTGGATCTACGGCCTCGTCGAGCGCGAGGCGCTGCTGCGCGCGCAGGAGGCGACCGAGCGCTTCGGCCACGCCTGGGGCAACGAGTTCGTCACGATGCTGCCCTTCCTGCTCGATGGCCGCGTCGCGGCGTCGAACGCGGCGATCTACTACCAGCGCCAGACCCCGCTCTCCGAGGCGCGCTACAAGCCGCGCACGCTCGCGGACCAGAAGCGCCTCTACCGCGACTTCCTGCGCGAGGCGCTGCGGCTGCTCGGGGAGTCCGGGCTGCCCGCGGCGCAGCGCGCGGCGCTGCTTCCCTCGCTGCTGCGCTATGCCGGGCGCCACGCCTGGAAGCTGCGCCGCCTCGTGGCCGCGAGCCTCGGGCTGCGCCGCGCCTGACGCCGCGCGCTCAGTCGAGGATGCGCGTGGTCGGCACGGCGACCACGAAGCGCCCGCCCCAGCGGCGCACATGCGCCATGCTCGACGTGATCTCCGCGGCGATGTTCCAGGGCAGGACCAGCACGTAGTCGGGACGCGTCTCGGCGAGGCGCGCGGGCGCGTGGACAGGCAGGCGCGAGCCGGGCAGCAGGCGCCCCTGCTTGTGGGGGTTGAGG
>CANMWW010000072.1 GCA_947500965.1 Alphaproteobacteria bacterium | reverse complement strand
CTCCGTCGCCAAGAGCTACCTCGCGGTGCTCGCAGGCGTCGCCGCGGGGCGCGGCCTGCTGCCGGACCTCGACGCGCGCGTGGGCGCGCGCGTGCGCGACGGCGGCTTCGATTCGCCGCAGAACGCGCCGATCACCTGGCGCCAGCTGCTGCAGCAGACCAGCGAGTGGTCGGGCACGCTCTTCGACAGGCCCGACAGCGTCGACCACAACCGAAGCGTCGGCCTGTCGGGCGGCGAGGCGCCGAAGGGCGACCTCCGCGCGATGCGCGCGCCCGGCACGCACTGGGAATACAACGACGTGCGCGTCAACCGCCTGAGCCTGTCGCTGCTGCGCCTCTTCGGCGAGGCCCTTCCCGACGTGCTGCGGCGCGAGGTCATGGAGCCGGTCGGCGCCTCCGCGACCTGGCGCTGGGAGGCCTATCGCAACGCGGTCGTCGATGTCGGCGGCCGCGCGATCGCCTCCGTGCCCGGTGGCAGCCACTGGGGCGGCGGCATCTTCGTCTCGACGCTCGACCATGCGCGCTTCGGCCTGATGGTCGCGCGCGACGGCACGTGGGACCGCCGGCGGATCCTGCCCGCGGGCTGGGTGCGCGCGATGACGACGCCCTGCCCGCTCAACCGCGGCTACGGCTTCATGTGGTGGCTCAACGACGGCGGGGTCCAGTTCCCCTCCGCGCCGCACGACGCCTATTTCGCGATGGGCGCGGGCACGCATGTCGTCGCGGTGCTGCCGTCGCAGGACATCGTCCTGGTCGCGCGCTGGATCCGCAAGACGTCGGTCGAGGGCCTGGTCGGGCGCGTCCTCGCGGCGCTGCGCTGACGGGCGCGGGGGCGCGCGGCATGGACGAGGCGGCGCGCATCCGCCGCGGCGTGGCGCTGGCCCTCGTCGCGGTGGCGCTGTTCACCGGCATGATCGCGCTCGTGAAGTGGCTCAGCCGCGACTTCTCGCCGATGCAGGTCGCGTTCTTCCGCGCGAGCTGCGCGCTGGCGCTCTGCCTGCCGGTCGCGCTCGCCGACGGGGGCCTGCGCGGGCTGCGCACGGCCCAGCCCGGGGCCTACGCGCTGCGCGGCGCCTGCGGCGTCGCGTCGATCGTGCTGTCCTTCCACGGCGTGGCGCTGATGCCGATCGCGGACTGGGTCGCGATCACCTTCCTCGTGCCGCTCTTCGTGGCCGCGCTCTCCGCGCCGATGCTGGGCGAGACCGTCGGCTGGCGGCGCTGGGCCGCGATCGGCGCCGGCCTCGCCGGCGTGCTCGTGATCGTGCCGCCGACGGGTACCGCCTCGGCCTGGGCGCTGGCGGTCGGCGTCTGCGCGCAGATGTCGGTGGCGCTCGCGCTCGTCCTCATCCGGCGCATGGGCGCGGCGGAGCGCACGACGACGATCGTGCTCTACTACATGCTCGCGATGACCGGGATCACGGCCCTGCTCGCGCCGCTGGACTGGCGCGCGCCGGAGGGGACGCAATGGGCGATGCTCGCGGCCGTCGGCGTCATCGGCGGCTGCGGCCACCTGCTGCTGACGGCGGCGTACCGGCTCGCGCCCGCGAGCGTCATCGCGCCCTTCGACTACACGAGCATCGCCTGGGGCGTGCTGGTCGGCTGGCTGGCCTGGGGCGACGAGCCGAGCCCGCGCCTGCTGCTGGGGCTGCCGCTCGTCGTCGGCTCGGGCCTCTACGTCGTCCTGTCCGCGACGCGGCCCGCGGGAGGCGCCGGGCGCGGGGCATGAGGCCCCGCGCCCGCGCGCAAGAAGGCGTCAGCGCGTCGCCGTGACGATGATCTCGACGAGGTCCTTGCCCTCGAGCGTGACCGCGACGCAGGCGCGCATCGGCGGGTTGTCGCGGTCGGCCCACTCGTCCCAGGCCCGGTTGAGCTCGGGCTTCAGCGCGATGTCGGTGATGTAGACCATCGCGGTCAGGATCTTCGACTTGTGCGAGCCGAGCTTCTCGAGGTTCTTGTCGATGTTCGCGAGGGCCTCCTTCGCCTGCATGTACATGCCCTGCGAGTTGTCGTCGGCGAGGCACACCGTCGTGGCGAGCTTGTCCCAGGCGACGCCCTCGCAGCGCGTCGGATGGTCGGGAAGGCGCGTGATCATGGCTTGGTCTCCGTCTGGTGGTGGAATCGGGCGAGCATAGCGGAGCGCGCGTGCCGCGGCGATGCGCCGGCGTGCCGTCGCGCTTGCGCGCGCGGCGGCGCGACGCGATGGTTCGGGCATGACCGGGAATGAACATCCTGCCGCCGGCGAGCGGCCCGACCTGAGCGTCGCCATAGGCGGCTTCCAGAAGCTCGTCGGCTACAGGCTGGTGCGGTGGGAGCCTGGCCTGGCCGAGATCGAACTGGAGGCAAGCGCCATCCACACCAATCGCTCCGGCCTGCTGCATGGCGGCGTCCACGCGACGCTGCTGGACAGCGCGGCCGGGCTGTCCGGCGTCTTCTGCGCGGTCCCCGGCAACGTCGTGCGCGCCACCACGCTCTCCTTCTCCGTGCAGTTCATCGCCGCAGCGCGGACCGGCCTGCTGCGCACGATCGGCAGGCGCCGGGGCGGCGGCTCGCGCATCTTCTTCGCCGCCGCCGAGGTGCTCGACGCGGAGGGACGGCTGGTCGCGTCGGGCGAGGGCAGCTACCGCTACATCCCGGGCTTCGAGCCCCCCGACGGGGCGCCGCTCGACGCGCCGGTCCGCGGCAAGGCCTGAGGACCGGCGCGCGGGGACCGTCAGCGCGCGGAGGCGAAGCGGGCCTTCTCGGCCTCGAGCCGCGCGAGGTTCTCGCGCGTGTAGGCGGCGTAGTCGAAGTCCACGGACGGGCGCAGCTCGCTCGCCATGCTCCACAGCGTCTCGCGCAGCTGCGAGGCAAGCCGCATGGCGGCGAGGTCGCGGCGCAGGGCCGCGCCGGGCGCGGCGCCCAAGTAGGCCGCGAGCAGCTCCTCCTCCTGCGCGGCGTCGAGGCCGTTGTTGGCGGCGAGGTTGGCGAGGTCGAAGACCGGCGAGCCCCAGCCCGCGTAGTCCCAGTCGATCAGCCAGAGCCTGCTGCCGTCGTCGACGAGGTTGGCCGCCAGCAGGTCGTTGTGCGCGAAGACGGTCGGCGCGGGCGAGAGCCCGGCCTCGGCCTCCGCCGCGAGCGCCACCAGGCCGTCGAGCCGGTCCCGCCAGGCGCTGCCGGCCTCGCGCAGCCACGCCGCGTAGGCGCGCAGGACATGGAATGGCCAGAAGGCGAGCGTCGGTCCGCGCAGGTGGAGCGGCAGCTCGCGATGGCAACGTCGCAGCAACGCCGCCACCGCGGCGAGGCGGCCCGGCGCGCGCAGGTCCGCGGCCGAGAGGCTCCGCCCCTCCACGAAGCGCATCACCAGCATGCCGGGCTCGGCGTGCTCGACCTCGGGCGAGATCCCCGCCTCTCCCGCCGCGCGCGCGACGGCGTGCTCGTGCCAGCGCAGCACCATGTGGTGGGAAAGGTCCTCGCCCAGCCGCGCGACATGCGCGCCGGCAGCGTCATGCACCAGCCAGTTGCGGTTCGTCATGCCGCCAGCGAGCGGCTCGATGCGCGGCGCCCCGCGCCAGCAGCCCAGCGACGCGACGCGCGCGATGTCGGCTTCGCGGTCCATGCGACGATCCTAGGCGCCGCGCCCGGCGCGTGGAAGCCGGCGGCGGCCGCGCCGCTTGCGCGGGGCCCGGGCCTGCACGATGCTCGGCGCCGTCGTCCGGTCCGAGGGGGGAAAGACGCCATGCTGACGCCGCAGGACATCGCGCACTACAACGAGCACGGCTATGTCGTGCCCGCCGGGTTCCGCTTCCCGATGGAAGTGGTCGAGGAGATCCGCGCCGCCCATGCGCGGCTGGTGGCCAGGCTGCCGCAATTCGCGGACTACTGCCCGATGGTGCTCGCCCATGACACGGGCTTCCTCAACTGGGCACGCACGCCCGCCGTGCTCGACATGGTCGAGCAGGTGATCGGGCCCGACTTCGCGCTGTGGAACTCGAGCTTCTTCGCCAAGCCCGCCTTCAAGGGCTCGCGCACGCCCTGGCACCAGGACGGCGAGTACTGGCCGATCCGGCCGCTGGCGACCTGCACCGTGTGGATCGCCTGCGACGCCTCGACGCCGGAGAATGGCTGCCTGCGCGTGATCCGCGGCTCGCACCGGCGCAAGGCGCTCTACCGGCACAACCGCAACGACGGGCCCGGCCTCGCGCTCAACCAGGAGCTCGACCGCGCCGAGTACGACGAGAAGGATGCCGTCGACATCGTGCTCGAGCCGGGGCAGGTGTCGCTGCACGACGTCTACCTCGTCCACGGCTCGGAGCCGAATCGCTCGCCGAACCCGCGCCGCGGCATGACGCTGCGCTTCATGCCGACGAGCTCGGTCTTCGACCGCGAGCTCGCGACCTCGATGTTCCACTCAAAGAAGCTGGGCGCGAACCACGCCGACCGCACCGTCTACCTGATGCGCGGGCGCGACCTCAGCGGCGGCAACGACTTCCGCGTCAGGCTCTGAGCGCGGGCGGGCGCGGCGCGCGCAGCAGCAGCAGCGCGAGCGCCGAGACGAGCGAGGTGCCGGCCGTCGCCGCGACGAGCGGCGCCTCGCTGCCCGCCATTGCCGCGCCGATCGCGACGGTCGCGAGCGCGCTCAGCCCCATCTGCAGGAAGCCCGTGAGGCCGGCCGCCGACCCGGCCAGCGCGGGATGCACGCTGAGCGCGCCCGCGTTGAGGTTGGGCAGGAACAGGCCGGAGGCGAAGACGATCACCATCATCGGCAGGAAGAGCGCCATCGGCGTCAGGATGCCGGCGGCGAGCAGCGCGACCTGGACCGCGGCGCCCGCGAGCGCGATCGCCTGCCCGGTCGCGATCATGCGCGCGCCGCCGAGCCGCACCGAGAGGCGGCCTGCGAGGAAGTTCCCCGCGACGTAGCCCGCGAGCACGACCAGGATGTACTTGCCGTAGGCGATGGGCGGCAGGCCGAGCAGCGTCGCGAGCACGTAGGGGGCGCCGGCGACGAAGGAATACCAGGCCGCCATCGCGAAGGCGCCGGAGAGCGCGTAGCCCAGGAAGGCGCGCGAGCGCAGCAGGAGCGCGTAGCCGGCCAGCAGCCGCGCCGGCGCGGCGGCGCCCTCGGGCGGGTCCTGGCGCGTCTCGCCGAGGAAGCGCAGGCACAGCAGCAGCACCGCGAGCGCCGTCGCCGAGAGCCAGAGGAAGTTCGCGCGCCAGCCCGCGAGGTCCTGCACGATCGCCGCGACGAGCGGCGAGAAGGACGCGCAGGACGACATCGCCATCGTCGTGTAGCCGAGCAGGCTGGCGGCGCGGTCGCGCGGCGTGCAATCGCGGATGATCGCGCGCCCGAGCACCTGGCCCGCGCATCCCGTCGCGCCCTGCATCAGGCGCAGCGCCCAGAGCGATTCGACCGAGCCCGCCAGCGCGCAGCCGAGCGAGGCCAGCGCGTAGAGCGCGAGGCCCGCCAGCACGACGGGCCGGCGCCCGACGCGGTCGGAGACCGGGCCGTAGAGCAGCTGCCCGCCGGCGATGCCGACGAGGTAGACGGTGAGCGTCGCCTGCGCCGAGCCGAAATCCGTCCCGAGCTCGTCGACGAGCAGCGGCATCGCCGGGATCACGACATGCAGCGAGAACGGCCCGAGGATCGAGAAGGCGACGATCAGGGCGAGCGGCGGCAGGGGCGGCTGGATCGGCATTGCGGACATGCGCCCCGGGCAGGAGAAGCAGGCTCGCGCCGAGCTTGCCACGCTTCTAGGATGGCCCACGAGTTGCGTTGCGGGGGAGGAGCCATGCCGGTGACGCGCATGCGGGCGCGATGACGCGGCCGGTCCGGATCGGCTGCGGCGCGGGCTTCGCGGGGGACCGGCTGGAGCCGGCGCTCGAGCTCGTCGAGCGCGCGGCGATCGACTTCCTGATGCTCGAATGCCTTGCCGAGCGCACCATCGCGAACGCGCAGAAGGAGCGCCTGGCCGATCCGGCGCGCGGCTTCTGCGGCATGCTCCTGCGGCGCATGGAGATGCTCATGCCCGCGCTCGCCGCGCGCGGCGTGCGGCTGCTCACCAACGCGGGCGCCGCCAACCCGCGCGCGGGCGCCGAGGCGGTCGCGGCGCTGGCCGGGCGCATGGGGCTCTCGCCGCGCATCGCGGCGGTGCTCGGCGACGACGTGCTCGACCGGCTGGCGCCCGACCTCGCGCTCGACGACGGGCGGCGCGTGCGCGACCTCGGCGAGGTCGTCTCCGCGAACGCGTATCTCGGCGCGGAGGCGCTGCTCGACGGGCTGCGCACCGGCGCGGACATCGTCATCTCCGGCCGCGTCGCCGATCCCTCGCTCGCGCTCGCGCCGCTGATGCACGTCCATGGCTGGGCCGCCGACGACTGGCGCCTGATGGCGCGCGGTACCGCGGTCGGCCACCTGCTCGAATGCGCGGGCCAGCTCACCGGCGGCTACTTCGCCGATCCCGGGCGCAAGGACGTGCCGGACCTCGCGCGGCTGGGGTTTCCCTTCGCCGATGTCTGGCCCGACGGCCGTGCCGTCTTCGGCAAGCCCGCGGGCTCGGGCGGGCGCATCGACCTGCGGACCGCGAAGGAGCAGCTCCTCTACGAGGTGCTCGACCCGCGCGCCTACCTCACGCCCGATTCCTCCGCCGACTTCACGAGCGTCGCGCTGCACGACCTCGGCGACGACCGCGTCGAGATGGCCGGTGGCGACGGCGCGCCGCGACCGGACCTGCTCAAGGTCAGCGTCGGCTACCGCGCCGGCTACATCGGCGAGGGCGAGATCTCCTATGCCGGGCCGGGCGCCGAGGCGCGGGCGCGGATGGGCGGCGAGATCGTGCGCACGCGGCTCGGCGACGGGTTCGAGGACCTGCGCGTCGACCTCGTCGGCATCGACTCGACCCATGGCCGCTCCTGGGGGAACCGGCCCGAGTCCTGGGAGGCGCGGCTGCGCGTCGCCGGGCGCGCGCGCAGCGCCGCGATGGCCGCGCGCGTGGGCGAGGAAGTCGAGGCGCTCTACTGCAACGGGCCGGCGGGCGGCGGCGGCGCGCGCAAGTACCTGCGCGAGGTCGTCGGCGTGGCCTCGGCCTTCATCCCGCGCGCGATGGCGCCGCATTCGGTCGTGGAGATCCGGCCATGACGCCGCGGCGCCTGCACGACATCGCCCATGCGCGCACCGGCGACAAGGGCGACACGCTCACGCTGTCGATCTTCGCCTACCGGCACGAGGACTATCCCGTGCTGCTCGCCAGCGCCACGGTCGAGCGGATGCGCGCGCACATGCAGGGCGTGGTCGCGGGGGAGATCGTCCGCCACGAGCTGCCGCTTCTCGACGGCGTCCACTTCGTGTGCCGGCAGGCGCTGAAGGGCGGCGTCAACACCTCGCTGGCGCTCGACGCGCATGGCAAGAGCCTGTCCTTCGCGGCGCTCGCCCTGCCGCTGGTCGAGGACCGGCACGACGCGGGGAGCGCGGCATGAGGGTCGAGGACGCGATCGCGGCGGCGACGTCGCGATGGACCGCACCCGGCGAGGCGGGCGGCGTCGTGGCGCTGTTCGAGGACGGCCGCATCACGCGCAGCTGGTGCATGGGGCTCGCCGACATCGAATCGGGGCGCGGCTGGACGACCGCGACGCCGACGCGCCTGGCCTCGCTGTCCAAGCACGTCACCGCGGCGGCGGCCTTCGCGCTCGGCCTCGACGGCACGCTCGGGCGCCATCTTCCGGAGCTGCGCGGGCCGCTCGCCGCGACGACGCTGTCGCGCGCCCTCACCATGACGAGCGGCATCCCCGACCTCGGCGAGACGCTCGCGCTGTCCGGCATCTCGTCCGCGGCGAGCATCGGCGCCGAGCGCCTGCATCGCCTGTCCTGCCGCATCGCGCACCTGAACTTCGCGCCCGGCGCGGAGGTCTCGTACTGCAACACGAATTTCCGCCTCGCCCAGCACGCGGCGGAGCGCGCCTCGGGCGTCCCGCTCGCGCGCTGGCTGCGCGAGCATTTCCTCGCGCCGCTCGGCCTCGCGAGCTTCGCGCTGGTAGAGGACCAGTCGGAATTCGTGCCCGGCCTCGCCTCCGGCTACTGGCACGAGCGCGGCGTGGCACGCCGTGGCGCCTATGGCCTGCACTACTCGGGCTCGGGCGGGATGGTCGCGAGCGCCGAGGACTTCGTCGCCTGGACCGGCGCGCTGCTGCGCGGCGACGGCCCGCTCCGAGGCCTCTTCGCGCGGCTTGCCGAGCCGGGCCGCCTCGCCTCGGGCGCGGAGGTCGGCTACTCGCACGGCATCATGCTGCATGGCCTAGGCGAGCTGCGGCTCGTGG
>CANMWW010000071.1 GCA_947500965.1 Alphaproteobacteria bacterium | reverse complement strand
GGCCACAACCTGGAGGCCCGCGCCTCCGTCGCCGGCCGCGAGGCGCGCGCGCTGCGGGTCGACATCGATCCGCATCCCGGCCTCGGGCCGCTCGGCTACGCGCGCTGCAGGATCGACGATCCGGCCGAGGCGGATGATCGCGACGCGCGGCTGCGACAGTACTCGTCCCTCTTCGACGCCAGCCCCGAGCTGCTTGCCACGCTGGACGGCAGGGGCTACCCGGACCAGTTCAATCCCAGCTGGACGCATGTCCTCGGCTGGACGGCCGACGAGCTTCGCGCCCGTCCGCTGGCCTCCCTCGCCCATCCCGAGGACGCGGCAGGCCTGCAGGCGCTGCTCGACGCACCGGAGACCAACGCCCCCGTGGCCGCGCCGGCGAGGTTCCGCCTCCGCGCGAAGGACGGCTCGTACCGGCTCCTGGTGCCGTCGATCAGCAGGACAGGCGGCGCGAGCGGCTTCTCCGCGCGCGACATCACCGCCCAGGCCGCCAGCGAGGAGCGCATCGGCTTCCAGGGGCAGCTCAACAAGGAGCTCTCGGAGCTGCAGCGGTCCTATATCGAGAACGCGGGCGCCGGCGCGCAATGGTGGGAACGCGCGCTCTCCCTGCTCATCCGCCTCACCGGGAGCGAGTACGGCTTCATCGGCTCGATCCACGAGGACGAGACCGGCCGCTTCCTGCGCACGCACGCGATCACCAACATCGCCTGGGACGAGGAGACAAGGCGGCTCTACGAGGAGAGCCGCACGAACGGCATGGAGTTCCGGAACCTCGACACGCTGTTCGGCCGCGTGATCGCCGAAGGCAGGACGCTGGTCTCCAACGACGTCGCCAACGATCCAAGGGCCCATGGGCGTCCCGCGGGCCACCCGCCCCTGAGGCACTTCCTCGGCCTCGCCTGCGGACAGGGCAAGCAGATGGTCGGCATGGTCGGCCTCGCCAACCGTCCGTCCGGCTACGACCCAGGGATCGTGGCCGACCTCGAGGCCGCCGGCGTCGTGCTCGCGGCGGTCATCCACCAGTCGGAAACCGAGGCGCGGCGCGCCCGGGTCGAGGCCCGCCTCCAGGGCATCGTCGATTCCACGCTCGACGTGATCGCCACGATCGACCGGAAGGGGATCGTGGTGTCGATCAACCCCGCGATCCGCGAGGTGTTCGGCTACGAGCCCTCGGAATGCATCGGCCGCAACATCTCGATGCTGATGAACCCGACCGACCGCGCGCGGCACGACGGCTACCTGCAGCGCTACTTCGAGACGGGCGAGGCCCATGTCATCGGCAACCGCCGCGAGGTCCTCGGCCTGCGCAAGGACGGCCAGGAGGTGAACATCGAGCTCACCGTCTGGACCAACGCCGCGGAACCCGGCCAGAGCTTCAACGGGCTGATGCGCGACGTGACCGCGCGCGTGCGGACCGAGAAGCAGTTGCGCGAGGCGGCCGCCCAGCTCTCCAGCGCGCTCGCGCTCGCGAGGGCGGGCCACTGGGAACTCGACCTCGGGGCCGACCTGTTCACCTTCAACGACGAGTTCTACAGGATCTTCGGGATCACCGCCGCGCAGGTCGGCGGCTATCGCCTGTCGACCGGCGAATACGCGTCGCGCTTCGTGCATCCGGAGGATGCCGGGATCGTGCGGACGGAGGTCGGCAAGGCGCTTGCCTCGGCCAGCCCCTCCTACGCGCGCGACCTCGAGCACCGCTTCCTCGACGCCAATGGCCAGGTCGGATACCTCGCCGTCGGCATACGCGGCGCGCGCGACCCGGACGGGGTGCTGCGCAAGCTCTACGGCGTCGTGCAGGACGTCACGGCGCGGCGGGAACGCGAGCAGGAGCGCCAGCGCATGCTCGAGCAGCCGCGCGCCGCGCTCGAGCTGGCCGAGCGCGTCGCGGAGCTCGACCGCGCGCGCGAGGCCAGCGGGCTCCTCACCGAATGCGTCACCTTCCTGCAGCGGGCGATCTCCGCGCCGGAGGGCATCGACCTCATCTCGCGCTACGTCGCCCGGATGTACCCGGAGGCCAACCTGGCGGTCTACGCGATGGCGCCGGAGACCGACGAGCTCGTCCTCCACACCGAGCACAGGCGCTTCGGCGACGCCAGCGCCCCCGAGACGATCGAGACGACGGATTGCTGGGCGCTGCGCTCGCGCGGCGTCTACGCCGTCTACGAGGGCGGCTCGCACGTCCCTTGCCGCCACTGCGCCGGGCAGGGCCAGGGCGTGTTCCTCTGCGCGCCGATCACGGGCGCCGACCGGACGATCGGGCTCGTGACGATCGCCTTCTCGCGCGCGCAGCTGAACGACGACGCGCCGGACGGCGGAGGCAGGGTGATGCGCGAGGTGTCGCGCTTCGAGACCATGGCCCAGTCGCTCAGCGGCGCGATGTCGACGATCGTGCTGCGCGAATCCCTCCAGCGCCTCGCGCTGGTCGACGAGCTCACGGGGCTGCCGAACCGGCGCGCCTTCATGAGCGCGGCGACGCGCGTCGCGGGGCGCGCGCGGCGCTCGAAGGAGACGATCGTCGTCGCGATGTTCGACGTCGACCGGTTCAAGTCGATCAACGACACCTTCGGGCACGACGAGGGCGATCGCGTGCTCCGCCGCCTGTCGGAGATCGCGACCGGCACGTTCCGCCAGGAGGACCTCGTCGGACGGCTCGGCGGCGAGGAATTCGGCATCGTGCTCGTCGGCGCCGAGGACGGGGTGCGCAAGCGGCTGGAGTTCATGCGCGAGACGATCGAGCGCGCGAGCATCCTCAGGGACAGGCCGGTCACGGTCTCGATCGGCTACGCCGTGGCGACGCCCGACGATCCGCAGCCCCTCGACGTGCTGCTCAAGGCCGCCGACGCGGCGCTCTACGACGCCAAGAATGGCGGCCGCAACCGCGTGATGCCCGGGGCCGCAGCGCCGTCGGCGTGACCCGCGGCGGCCCCGTCAGGACTTGAGCAGCCTCGGCAGCCAGGTCGAGAACTCCGGCACGAGGCAGAGCAGCACGACCACGATCGTCTCCGCGACGAAGAATGGCCAGGTCGACGCGAAGAGCTGCCAGATGCTGATGTTCGCGATGCGGCACACGACGAACATGCAGACGCCCACCGGGGGCGTGATCAGCCCGAGCGTGAGCGTGAGGATGACGACCATCGCGAACTGAAGCGGGTCGATGCCCAGCAGCTTGACGGCCGGCATCAGCAGCGGAACGAAGAGGATCACCGCGGGCCCGGGCTCGAGGAACGTGCCGATGATCGTCAGCGCGACGGCCAGCGCTAGCAGGAAGAGCAGCCTGTTCCCGCCGAAGAGCTCGCCGAAGTCACGCACGTAGTCGGTGATGCCGCCGCGGGTCAGCACCCAGGACATGAGCTCCGACGCCGCGAGGACGAGGTAGATCGACGCGCTGATCTGCGCCGTGACGACCAGGCATTCCCAGACCGCGCGCGGCGTGAGCTGCCGGAAGACGAAGAAGCCGAGCAGCAGCGCGTAGAGGCAGGCCACCCCTCCAGCCTCCGTCGTCGTGAAGACTCCCGAGGACGCGCCGCGGATGATCACCACCGGCAGGGTGAGGATGAGCAACCCCTCCACGACGAGCCGTCCCCCCTCGCCCTTCGCCAGCACGAAGTTCGGCTTGGGCAGCTCGCCCCGCAGGCCCTGCAGGAAGATCACCAACGAGATCGCGGCGGCGAGCATGAGCCCCGGCACGACGCCTGCGGCGAACAGGTCGATCACCGAGACCTGCGTGACGGCGCTGAAGACGATCATGATCACCGAGGGCGGGATGATCGGGCCCATCATCGACGACGCCACCACGATCGAGGCGGCATAGTCCTTCCGGTAGCCCTCCTTCGGCATCTCCTTGATGAAGATCTGGCCCAGCGCGGCGGCGTCGCCCACGGCAGTCCCCGAAATGCCGGAGAACATCACGGCCGAGACGACGCAGGCATAGGCGGTGCCGCCGGGCACGTTGCGCGTCAGCATCATCGAGAAGCGGATCAGCCGCTCCGTGATGCCGCTGCGCCCCATGACCTCGCCCGCCAGTATGTAGAAGGGCGCCGCGAGGAGGACGAAGCTGTCGATGCCGGTGAACATGCGCGTCGGCACGGCGACGATGCGCAGGTCGAGCGCCCAGATGCCGATGACGCTCGCCATGCCGATCGCGAAGGCGACCGGCACGCCGATGACGAGGAAGAGGGCGAAGGCTATCCCGAGCGCGATCACGCCATGTCCTCCGGGCGCGGCCCGCCGGGCTGCGGCACCATGGACGGCGGCAGCACCAGCAGGCACAGGATCTTGATGGTCATGAGTATCCCGCCGATGCCCACCGACAGGTACGGCACCTCCATCGGGATGCCGGAGGCCGGGGAGACCTGCCCGGTATCGAGGCCGTAGCGCGTGCCGTAGAACGCGAGGATCGCGGCGAAGGCCAGCATGACCAGCAGGATCGCGTAGTGCAGCGCCAGCCTGGCGACGCGGCTGTCGATGCCGCCGAGCATGCCGGCCGCCATGTGCTCGCCGCGGAACACCGCGGCGGAACCGGCGACGAAGGCCACCCAGGCCATGGTGTAGCGCATGACCTCCTCGGACCATTCCAGCGGGTCGTTGAGGACGTAGCGCCAGAACACCTGCGCGAGGTTGACGACGATCGCGACGCCGACGAGCAGCGCGGCGAGGACCTCGCAGGTTCGCGCGAGCGAACCGGCGAAGCGCAGGACCAGTTGGTTCACGAAGCTCCCCCCTTGGGCGGTCGCGCCCGGCGTCTAGGAACGGCGGCGCCCGGCTTCGCGCGGGCGCCGCCGGGCAGGTTCACTCGCCGTAGACGAGCTTGGTCGACTCCCCGACCGCCGCCATGAATTCCTTCACCAGCGCCTCGCCGACCTGCTGCTCGATGAACTTGCGGACGGGTTCCTGCGTGACCTTGCGGAACGTCTCCTTCTCCGCCGCGGTCGTGACGTGCACCTGCACGCCCTTCGCGCGGATCTTGCCGAGGTATTCCTCGTGCAACTGGGCCTTGAGCGTGCCGGAGACGAAGGAGAAGACACGTGCGCCCTCGGACACGATCTGGCGATGGTCCGGCGAGAGCTTTCCGTAGAACTCGTCGTTGATCATCACAGCGTGCAGGCCGAAGATGTGCTCGTTGATCGACATGTGCTTCTGCACGTCGGCGATGCCGAAGTCGTGCACGATCAGCGTCGCGTTCTCCTGGCCCGAGACCACGCCCTGCTTGAGCGCCAGCACCATCTCCGCGGCGCTGATCGGCGTCGGCGTGGCGCCGAGGGAGCGCATGAAGGTCATGTAGACCGGGCTCTCCATCGTCCGCATCTTGAGGCCCTTCATGTCGTCCGCCGTGCGGATGGGCCGGTCGTTGTTGGTCAGGTTGCGGAAGCCGTTCTCCGACCAGTGCAGCACGCGCACGCGCGTCTGCTTGCGCACGTCCTCGGCCATCCGCTTCGCGAAGGGATGGTCGAAGAACGCCCATGCCACCGGCGAAGACGGGAAGATGTAGGGGATCGAGAAGACCTGGATCGGCCGGTAGAACCCGGCGATCGCGCCATCCGCGGCGAGGCCCATCTCGAGCGAGCCCTGGCGGACCTGCTCCATGATCTCGCGCTCGCCGCCCGCGCCGCCATGGATCCGGCGGACCTGGATCTTCCTGTCGCTGCGCGCCTCGACGTAGCTCTGGAACGCCATCATCGCCTTGGCCTCGGCGGCCTCCAGGCTGGGCACGACGGTGGCGAAGGCGATCTTGACCTGGGCGCCCGCGGGCGTGGCCAGCCCGAGCAAGGCGCCGACGGCGGCAAGCGCGCTCCACGCGCGCAGTCTGGACACGATCTTCATGCGATCCTCCCTGTGGCTTTCCCGGGCACCATGGCCTGGCGCTCTCCGGTAGACCTTAGCGACGCCGCGCCCGCAGCGTCAAACGCGACGGCCTTGGCGCGCCTGCGGGTCCGTGCATGGCGTCATCGGGGATCGCCGGCGCGGAACGTCCTGAGGGCGCGCCAGCCGTCCTGCGAGCGGTGCAGGACCGCCAGGTCGGCGCATGCGCCGGGCGCGAGCGTCCCGACCTCGCCCGCGAGCCCGAGCAGTGCCGCCGGGCGCATCGTGGCCGCGGCGAAGGCCTCCGTCTCCGGCATGCCAGCCTCCACCAGCTGGGAGATCACAAACGGCAGGTCGTGGCGCGCGGGCCTGCCGACATGCATGACGTACATGTCGCTCGAGACCGTGTCCGGCGGGAACCCGTCGGCGATGGCGATGCGCGCCACCTCCGGGTCGTAGGCGGCCGTTCCGTGGCCGACGTCGAAGAGGACGCCGCGCGCGCGGGCCGCGCGCGCGGCCGGATGCACCCGCGCGCGCGCCTCCAGCACGTTGCGCGAGGCCATGTAGCAATAGGTCACGACGTCGCCGGGGCGCAGCAGCGCGATCTGCTCGGCGACCGGCCAGTCGACGTCCTCGCGCGCGCCGAAGAGGATCGGCCTGCGGCTGCGCTCCGCGGCCTCGAGCGCGCGGTCGAGCACCCAGCACGGATCGGTGCCGCCGCAGGAGAAGCGGCTGAGGTTCACGGAGATCCCCCAGATGTCGTCGCCCGCCCGCGCGATCGCGTCGACGCAGGCGGACACGTCCACGTCGGCCGGGTCCCCGTAGCAGGCCAGCGGCGTCGCTTCTCCCCGCGCCGAGAGGTTGAGCGCCATGCGCACGCGCGTGCGGCACGCGCGCACGACGTCGTCGCGATAGGCTGGCCAGGTCAGCGCCCCGGCGTCGCCCTGGGACAGCGCCGTCGTCACGCCCGCCGGCAGCATGTAGCGGTCCGGGCAGATTCCGTATTTCGACCCGCCCCGCGCGGGATGCGCGTGCATGTCCACGAGGCCGGGGACCAGCGTGCCGTCGGGAAAGTCGAGGACGACGCGCGCGCCGGCGCCATCGCCAGCGTCGACGATGCGGCCATCGTGCACGGCGACGGCACCGGGGCCGTCGCGCCCCGTGGCCGCGCATAGCACCCGCCCGGCCCGGATCAGGAGGTCGATCGTCATGCTCGCCAGCTCCCTTCCCGCCGAGGCCCGCGCCCCGGCGCCCCCCGACGGGGTCAATCCTGCCGTCGCATGGAACAGCAGCATGTCCGGGCCTGCAAGCCATGCCGGGGCCACGACCCGGCCGTGCTCGGGTTTTCCGAGCCTCTCGCGGCGCCCGGGGCTAGGTTCGCGAGGGCATGGCGACGGAAGGAAGGCGAGGATGGACGAGACGATGGCGCGGCGCGCGTCGGAGCTGCTGGTCCGCAACTGGCGCGAGGGCACGGTGATCGACGCCCTGCCCGCGCCCCTGCGGCCCGCCGACCGCGCGGAGGGGTATGCGATCCAGGCGCTGCTCGAGCATGCCGGCGCCGGCGCGCCGCGAGGCTGGAAGATCGCCGCCACGAGCACCGCGGGCCAGCGCCATATCGGCGTCGACGGCCCGCTCGCCGGCAGGCTGCTTGCCTCCATGGTGCATCGCGACGGCGCGACCATCGCGCTCGGCGCGAACCGCATGCGCGTCGCGGAGCCGGAATTCGCCTTCCGCATGGGGCGCGACCTTGCGCCGCGCGCGGAGCCCTGGTCGGTCGACGAGGTCATGGCGCGCGTCGAGGCGCTCCACCTCGCGATCGAGGTGCCGGACTCGCGCTTCGCGGACTTCGCGACGGCGGGCGCGGCGCAGCTCGTCGCGGACAACGCCTGCGCGGACCAGTTCGTCCTCGGGCCGGAGGCGCCGCCCGCCTGGCGCGGCATCGACCTCGCCGCGCATGTGGTGCATGGCCGCGTCGGCGACAGGGCACCGCGCGAGGGCCGCGGGTCGAACGTCCTCGGCGACCCGCGCATCGCGCTCGCGTGGATCGCGAACGAGCTGTCGCGCCACGGCATGACGCTGGCCGCGGGCCAGTTCGTCACCACCGGCACGTGCATGCAGCCACTGGAGATCGGCCCGGGCGACGAGGTGGCCGCCGATTTCGGGGTGCTGGGTCGCGTCTCCCTGCGCTTCGCGGGACCGGCCTGATGGCGGGCGCCGCGGCGACGGCCGCCATGCCTTCCTTCCTCGCGGCCACGCCGCGATGCCTGTTCTTCACGGGCAAGGGTGGCGTGGGGAAGACCTCGATCGCCTGCGCCTCTGCGATCGCGCTCGCCGATGGCGGCAGTCGGGTCCTTCTCGTCAGCACGGATCCCGCCTCGAACCTCGACGAGATGCTGGGGCTGGAGCTCGCCGACGCGCCGCGCGAGGTGCCCGGCGTACCCCGGCTGTCCGCCATGAACATCGACCCGACTGCCGCCGCCGACGCCTATCGCGCGCGCGTGCTCGCGCGGATGGACGGGGCCAGCGAGGCGGCCCGCGCGACCGTGCGCG
>CANMWW010000070.1 GCA_947500965.1 Alphaproteobacteria bacterium | reverse complement strand
TCGGCGACGAAGCTCTGGATGAAGTAGTAGCCGTGGTCGTAGCCGGCGTGCCGGCGCAGCGACAGCTTCTGGCCCGACGCGGCGGCGGCGGCCTCGAGCATCTCCGGCTTGAGCTGCTCGACCAGGAACTTGTCGGCCAGGCCCTGGTCGACGAGGATCTCGCGCGCGAAGGGCTTCGCGCGCATCAGCGCGCTGGCGTCGTAGGCGGCCCAGGCGGAGCGGTCGGGGCCCAGGTAGTTGCCGAGCGCCTTGTGGCCCCAGGGGCATTCCATCGGCGCCGAGATCGGCGCGAAGGCCGAGCAGCTGCGGAAGACGTCCGGACGGCGCAGCGCCGCCACCAGCGCGCCGTGCCCGCCCATCGAGTGGCCGAACACGCCGCGGCGCGCCGGATCGACCGGGAAATGCGCGTCGACGAGCGCCGGCAACTCCTCCGTCACGTAGGAGAACATCCGGTAGTTGGCGCTCCACGGCGCCTGCGTCGCGTCGACATAGAAGCCCGCGCCCTGGCCGAAATCCCAGGAATCGCGGTCGCCCGGCAGCTGCGGCTCGCGCGGGCTGGTGTCCGGCATGACGAGGATCATCCCGAGCTCGGCGGCGACGCGCTGCGCCCCCGCCTTGATCGTGAAGGTCTCCTCGGTGCAGGTCAGCCCGGCGAGATAGAACAGCACCGGCAGCCGCCGCTCGCGCCCCGCCGCCGGGACGAAGGCGGCGAAGCGCATCGGCCCGCCGACGGCGGCGGAGGCGTGGCGGTAGAAGCCCTGCACGCCGCCGAAGCAGCCATGCTCGGCGAGCGTCTCCATCGTCCCGGCCATGTGCGATCGCCCGGTCAGTAGGTGAGGACCGTGCGGATCGTCTCGCCGCGCCGCATCATCTCGAAGCCCTCGTTGATCTTCTCGTGCGGCATGACGTGCGTGACCAGGTCGTCGATGTTGATCTTGCCGTCCATGTACCAGTCGACGATGCGCGGCACCTCGGTGCGGCCGCGCACGCCGCCGAAGGCCGTGCCCTTCCAGGTGCGGCCGGTGACGAGCTGGAACGGGCGGGTCGAGATCTCCTGCCCCGCGCCGGCGACGCCGATGATGACCGACACGCCCCAGCCGCGATGGCAGCACTCGAGCGCCTGGCGCATCAGCTTCGTGCTGCCGACGCACTCGAAGGAATAGTCCGCGCCGCCCTTGGTCAGCTCGACGATGTGGGCGACGACGTCCTCCTTGAGCTCGCTCGGGTTGACGAAATGCGTCATGCCGAACTTGCGGGCGATCGCCTCGCGCGCCGGGTTGATGTCGACGCCGACGATCATGTCGGCGCCGGCCAGCCGCGCGCCCTGGATGACGTTGAGGCCGATGCCGCCGAGGCCGAAGACGACGACGTTGGCGCCGGGCTCGACCTTGGCCGTGTTGATCACCGCGCCGATGCCCGTCGTCACGCCGCAGCCGATGTAGCAGACCTTGTCGAAGGGCGCGTCGGGGCGGATCTTGGCGAGCGCGATCTCCGGCAGCACCGTGAAGTTCGCGAAGGTCGAGCAGCCCATGTAGTGCAGGACGGGCTTGCCGGTGCAGGAGAAGCGGCTCGTCCCGTCCGGCATCACGCCCTTGCCCTGCGTGGCGCGGATCGAGGTGCAGAGGTTGGACTTGCGGCTGAGGCAGGTCTTGCACTGCCTGCATTCCGGCGTATAGAGCGGGATCACGTGGTCGCCCTTCTTCAGCGACGTCACGCCCTTGCCCACGTCGACGACGACGCCCGCGCCCTCGTGGCCGAGCACGACCGGGAACTGGCCCTCCGGGTCGGCGCCCGAGAGCGTGTACTCGTCGGTGTGGCAGATGCCCGTGGCCTTCACCTCGACCAGGACCTCGCCCTCCTTCGGTCCCTCGAGGTCGATCATCTCGACCACCAGCGGGGCCTTGGCCTGGTAGGCGACTGCGGCGCGAACCTTCATCTCGGCGTCTCCTTGTCCTGCGTTCAGTGCTTGGTTGCGTTGGCGGCGGCGAGCGCCTTGCCCCATTCCTCGCGCATCCAGCGCGCGCAGGCCACGTTGTTCTCGAAGATCGAGTACTTGTGGCCGGCGCCGTAGTCGATCGCCGGGATGTGCTCGCAGGAGACCTGGCGTATCGGGCTCTCGGCGTGCGTCGCGTGGTAGGCGAAGAGGTCGCGCAGCACGCGCTTCCACGGCTCGAGCCGCGCCTCGTCCCACTCGGCGAGGTACTCGCCGGGATTGGGCTTCATGAAGGGGTACTGGATGCCGCGGCCGAAGCTGCCGTCGGGATGCCTGGCCCAGGTGTTGACCGGGTTGGCGGGCACCGCGGCGCGGGCATGGGCGTGGTGGACGAAGTTCGAATCGATCCACTTCCTCGCGACGTTCCCGGGCTTCGACGGGTCGAGCACGAGCGCGCCGGAATCGACGTCGGCCTTCATGCCCTGGACCAGCTGCTCCTTCGGGTTGTCGATCTTGAAGATCACGTGGCTGTGGTCGAGCGTCATGTTGAACGGCACGCCGCGCGCCTTCACCAGCGCGGCCACCTTCTCCACGCGGCCCAGGTGCTCCGACCACATGTTCACGTGCACCTCGAAGCAGGGCACGACGCCGTGGCGCATGCCGAAGTCGTGGGCGCGCATGTAGAAGTCGGCGACCTCCTGGTCCGTCAGCACGTGGCCGTCGGCGTGGTTGGTCATGACCTGCACGTTGTGCACGCGCGAGCCGAGCAGCCGGCCCTTGTGGATGTTCTGCTCGAACAGCGTCTCGTCGCGGCCCAGCGTGTAGAACCAGCCGCTGGCGAGCACGGGCAGGTCGTGCTTCTCCGACGCCCGGAGCAGGTCGCGGAACTCCTCGTCGGGCGGCGAGCGGTCGATGTAGTCGAACACGCCGGACTCCTTGATCATCCGGACCTTGGTGGCGATGTCCGGGATGTTGGTGTCCTGGTGCGTCGTGCCGTTGGCCGTGCAGCCGATCTTCAGGTCTGCGAGTTCCCTCATCGTCCCCTCCCGTGCGGGCGCGTCAGCGCGCCGCGTAAGCCTCTCCCAGCGGCCGCGCGCCGTTGAGCCCGCCATAGCCGCGCCCACCGTGGCCCGGCGGCGGATCGCCGAACCAGCGCTCGTCGCGCGCGTCCGCGGCAGGTTGCCAGCGCACGTCGCAGGACAGGCGGACGCGATCGCCTTCCATCACATTATCGCAGGACCCGTGCAGCGAGAACATGTCGAAGAGCAGCACGTCGCCGGCGGCGAAGGACGAGGTCAGCAGCCGCGCGCCGCGCGCCGACGCGAAGCCGATCGCGTCCTCGGGGAAGGAGCCGGGCATGGCGTCGCGGTCGACGTCGAGGCCGCGATAGCGCGACACCACGTCCTCGAAGCGGTTCGAGCCCTCGACGAAGAGGATGGGCCCCGCCTCCGGCGGCACGTCGCCGAGCGGGATCCATGCGGTGAGCACGTCGGGCGAGCCGCGGTTCATGTAGACATGGTCGAAATGCAGCGGGCTCGCGCGCCCGCCGACCATCGTGCGCAGCCACAGGAAGTCGAAGGGGATCGCCGGCCGCCCGAGGATGGCGGCGGCGAGCGCGCCCAGCCGCGCGCCATGCGACACCGCGCGCAGGCGCGGGCCCTCGCACACGCCGCGCCAGAAGGCGCCGGCGTCCGGATGGAGCTCGGCGCGCCGGCTCGTCCCGGTCGCGACGCCGTCAGCGACGGGCTGCGCGATCTCGCCCACCGCGGCCAGGCGCGCGAAGACCTCCTCGCGCGCCGCGCGCACGGCGCGGCGGTCGAGGCCGCCGCGCACCAGCACGTGGCCATGCCGCGCGAGGCAAGCGGCCAGCGTCGCGGGCGCCGCGCGCGCCACGGCCGCGTCGACCTCGTGCAGCGTGCCCAGCATCCCGTCGGGGATGGCACGGCCGGCGACGCGCACCGCGCGCAGGTCATCGGGCACCGGCGTCTTCATCGCTGTCATCGCGCATTCCCCTTCCCGCTCATGCATTGGCCGGCAGGACCAGCCGCGCCCGCAGCCCGGGCCCCGCGTCCTCGAGGTCGAGCCGGCCGCCATGGAGCCTCGCCACGGAGACGACGAGGCTGAGGCCAAGCCCGCTGCCGGGCGTGCCGCGGCTGGGCTCGAGCCGGTAGAAGCGCCGCACGACCTTGTCGCGCTCGCCCTCCGGGATGCCCGGGCCGTCGTCCTCGACCACCAGCTCGACGCTGCCCTCGCGCGTCGCGGAGCGCACGCGCACATGGCCGCCCGGCCGCGCGTGCTTGATCGCGTTGTCGACGAGGTTCGCCAGCGCCTGCGCGACCAGCGTGCGGTCGCCCGTGCAGGTCGCGGGCGCGAGGTCGACCTCGAGCGCGAGGCCGCGCTGCTCGGCGAGCGGCTGGTAGAGCTCCGCGACGTCGGCGGCGAGCGCCGCGGCGTCGACCGGCGCGAAGGCGGCGCGGCGATGGCCGGCCTCGATCTCCGCGATGCGCAGCAGCGCCTCGAAGATGCGCACGACCTGGTCGAGCTCCTGCAGCGCCGCCTCGGCGGTGGCGCGGAAGCGCTCGGGCGAGTCCGAATCGCGCAGCGCCGCCTCCAGCCGCCCGCGCAGCCGCGCCAGCGGCGTGCGCAGGTCGTGGGCGATCGCGTTGGAGACCTGGCGCACGCCGTCCATCAGCTCCGAGATGCGGTCGAGCATCAGGTTGATGTCGCCGGAGAGCCGGTCGAACTCGTCGCCCGCCCCGGTCAGCTTCACGCGCGTCGAGAGGTCGCCGAGCACGACGCGGTCGGCGACGCCCGAGATGCGCGCCAGCCGCCGCGCGAGCAGGTGGCGCGCCAGGAACCCGACGAGGATCGACAGCGCCACCGTCATCGCGATCGACCAGGCGAGCGAGTCGGCGACGACCTTGCGCATGTCGAGCCGCACCTGGTTGTCGCGGCCGACATAGAGGACGTGCGCCTCGCCCACCGGCAGGCGCAGCATCCGCGCCGTGGAGTTCACGGGGCGACGGAGGATCTCGAGGTCGAACCAGGTCGCGCGCGTCTCGGCGGGCGCGCCCTCGAGGTTCCCCGCGACGACGCGGCGCGAATCGTCGACCAGCGCAAGGATCTCGTCGTCGTCGGCCTCGTCCGCCAGCCGCGTCTCGATCGCGCGGGCGAGCGCCGGGATGCCGCCGCCGCGGAAGCGCTCGAGCAGCGCGTCGGCGCTGGCGACCACCGTCTTCTCGGTCTGTCGCACGAAATAGCGCTCGGTCGTCCAGTAGATGTAGCCGGCGAGCAGCAGCGCCGAGCCCGCGAAGAGCGCGGCGTAGCCGACCGCGAGGCGCAGGACCGTCGAGCGCAGCACGGCCGTGCGCGTCAGGGCTCCGCGCGCAGGCTGTAGCCCGCGCCGCGGATCGTGTGGATCAGGGGCCGCGCGAAGCCCTTGTCGAGCTTCTGGCGCAGGCGGCTGACATGGACGTCGATGACGTTGGTCTGCGGGTCGAAATGGTAGTCCCACACCGCCTCGAGCAGCATGGTGCGGGTCACCACCTGCCCGGCATGCCGCATCAGGTATTCCAGCAGCCGCATCTCGCGCGGCAGCAGCTCGAGCCTGCGGCCCGCGCGGCGGACCTCGCGCGACAGCAGGTCGAACTCGAGGTCGGCGACGCGCAGCACGGTCTCCACCGCCTTGGCGCTGCCGCGGCGCAGGATCGCCTCCAGCCGCGCCTGCAGCTCGGAGAAGGCGAAGGGCTTGGTGAGGTAGTCGTCGCCGCCGGCCTTGAGGCCGCGCACGCGCTCGTCGACCTGGCCCAGCGCCGAGAGGATGAGGACCGGCGTCTGGTTGCCCGCACGGCGCAGCGTCTCGACCATCGACAGGCCGTCCAGGCCGCCCGGCAGCATGCGATCGACCACGATCGCGTCGAAGCTCTCGCCGGTGGCGCGGTAGAGGCCCTCGCGCCCATCCGGCGCGAGCTCGACGACATGGCCCGCCTCGGCGAGGCCCTTGACCACGAAACGCGCGACCTCGGGATCGTCCTCGACGAGCAGGAAACGCATGGTCGCGGATTAGCCCATCGCCCCCTGCCCGGCAAGGCCCCGGCGGGCGCGCACGCGGCGCGCCGGGGCGTGCTATGGTCCCGCGCTCGACCATGGACCAGGGACCGGCTTCCTCCGACCGCAGGCTCGCCGCCGACGACATCGCGCGCGGGCTCATGCGCGGCCTCGACCGCGAGGGCTGGCGCTGCCTGACCGAGGTGCCGCTCGCCACCGGGCATCGCGCCGACGTCATGGGCATCGACGAGGGCGGGCGCATCCTGATCGCCGAGGTGAAGTCCTCGGTCGCCGACTTCCGCGCCGACCGCAAGTGGCGCGCCTACCTGGAGCATTGCGACCTCTTCGCCTTCGCCGTCGGCCCCGGTTTCCCGGTCGCCATCCTGCCCGCCGAGGCGGGGCTTCTGGTCTGCGACGGCCATGGCGCGCATGCGCTGCGCCCGCCCGCACCCGGTCCGGCGCCGCTCGCGCCCGCGCGCCGCCGGCAGATCCTCGTCAGGCTGGCGCGCATGGCCGCGGATCGCTGGCGCCGCGGCGTCGCCGATCCCGAAGACGGCCTCGACCACGGGCGCTGAGCGCCAGCGCCCCCAGGAAAGGAACCAATGCTTCTCGCCGAGCTGCTCGTCGTCCTCGCCCTCGTCCTGCTCAACGGGATGCTCGCCATGTCCGAGCTCGCCGTCGTGTCGTCGCGGCGCGGGAAGCTGCAGATGATGGCCGATGCCGGGCGGCGGGGCGCGGCGCTGGCGCTCGAGCTGAACGCCGACCCGGGCCGCTTCCTGTCGACCGTGCAGATCGGCATCACGCTCGTGGGCATCGTCGCCGGCGCGGTCAGCGGCGCCTCGCTCGGCGCGCAGATGGCGGAGTTCCTGCGCGGCCTCGGCCTCGCCGCGGGTGCCGCGGACGCGGCCGGCTACGGGGTCGTCATCGGCGCGATCACCTTCCTGTCCGTGGTCGCGGGCGAGCTCGTGCCCAAGCAGATCGCGCTGCGCAACGCCGAGGCGATCGCCTGCATCGCCGCCGGGCCGATGGCCGTGCTGTCGCGCGTCGCCGCGCCCTTCGTCGCGCTGCTGTCGCGCGCCAGCCGGCTCGCGCTGCGCGCGCTCGGCGAGGGCGGCGACGCGGCCTCGGGCGTCACCGAGGACGAGATCCGCGCGCTGGTCGCCGAGGCGGAGAGCGCGGGCATCGTCGAGCCGCAGGAGCGTCGGATGATCGCCGGCGTCATGCGCCTGGGCGACCGGCCGGTGCGCGCGGTGATGACGCCGCGCATGGAGATCGAGTGGATCGACGTGCACGCGTCGGACGAGGACATCCGCGCGCGCATCCGCTCGAGCGCGCATGCGCGCCTGCCGGTCTGCGACGGTTCGCCCGAGCGGCTCGTGGGCGTCCTGCACGTGAAGGACATGCTCGACGCGCTGATCGACGGGCGGCCGCTCGAGGTCCGCGCGCTGCTCCACCAGCCGCCGGTGATCCCCGACACGCTCGACACGCTCGACGCGCTGGAGCGGCTGCGCGCCGCGCCGCTGGGCATGGCGGCGGTGCACGACGAGTACGGCCATTTCGAGGGGCTGGTCACCGCGATGGACATCCTGTCGGCCATCGCGGGGGACTTCGCCGCGCCCCCGGGCGCCGAGGCCAGCGCCACGCCGGCGACGCGCCGCGAGGACGGCACCTGGCTGCTCGACGGCGCGATGGACGTCGTGGAGGCGGCCGAGCTGCTGCATCTCGAGCTGCCGGAGGACCGCCAGTACCACACGCTCGCGGGGCTGGTGCTCTACGCGCTCAAGCGCGTGCCCGCGGCGGGCGAGCATGTCGACGTCGAGGGCTGGCGCATCGAGGTCGTCGACATGGACGGCAGGCGGGTCGACAAGCTGCTCGCGCAGCGCCTGAAGCCGCGCCACCGCGGCTAGGGCGAGGTTCGACGAGGGACGAACGCAAGCGGCCGGGCGAGGCACGCGGGCGCGGGCGCGGGGTCTCGCATCGACCACGCGCGGAGCAGGAGACGCATGCCCCCTCCGTCGCGCGCCTTCGGCGCGCGCCACCTCCCCCAGCCGCGCTGCCGCGCGGCCAGGGGAGGAGCCTGCGTGGCCTTTCCCCGCTCCCCTCCCGTCCGCGCGGAGCGCGGATGGGAGGGGTGGCGCCGCGCGGAAGCGCGGCGACGGGGAGGGCAATGGTGCCGGAGGCCGGGGAAGGAGCCACGTCCTTTCCCGCGTCGCGCATCCGCTTCCCGGTCGTGCGGCAGCGCATCCGCCAGCCGGCGCCGGGAAGCCGGACTGCGCAGGCCAGCTAGGGTCAGTACTCAATAAGGCATTGGCGGTTAGGCGGTCCTGTGATTCGCTTCTCCCCGGCGAATTGGGAGGTTGGCATGGGATCGTCGCTGTATTGGATGAGCGAG
>CANMWW010000069.1 GCA_947500965.1 Alphaproteobacteria bacterium | reverse complement strand
GTGCCGCGCAGGAGCAGCATCGCGCGCCATGCGTAGCGGGCGATGATCGCCACGGAGAAGATGGCGTAGACGCTGAAGACGATGTCGAGCCGGATGCCGAGGCTCACGCTCGACTTGATCGCGTAGAAGGTGATGTAGTCGAGCGCGCCGGGCAGCGACGCGGCGAAGGCCGCGAGGATCGCGGCGGCCGAGAGCAGGGCGAAGGCCCGTCGCCCGCGCTCGCGCATCGCGACGTAGAAGAGGTCGAACTTCACGTGGTCGCGGTCCTTGACCACGAAGGCGCCGCCCCAGAGGACGAGCCAGAGCCACGCCGTGAGGCAGGCCTCGAGCGTCCAGGCGACCGGCCGGTTCACGGCGTAGCGCATGAACACCTGGACGACGAAGGCCGAGAACATCGCGGCCATCAGCAGGACGGCGACGTTCTCGGCCCGCGCCTGGAGCCATCTCGCGACGTGGTGCAGGGGAGTTCTCCCGGCGATGGCGCCCCGCCGGTCGGTGGCGGGGCGCCGCTCGCGACGAGGCTTCAGCGGATCGCGTTGATCTTGTCGACCATGCCGGCCGGCCAGTCCTTCGCGAACTTGGACTCGAGATAGGCCTTCTGCACGTGGGCGCGGAAGGCGTCGACGTCGGGGGCGTAGACCTTCAGGCCGCGCTCCTTGAAGAACGCCTCGAGCTCAGCCTCCAGCTTGAGCTGGCGCTGGCGGCCGAGCTCGGAGGCGTCGTCCGCGGCCTTCTGCACGATGTCGCGCTGCGCCGGCGTCAGGCGGTCCCACACGCGCTTGGAGAACGCGACGTAGTTCTGGTCGACGAGGTGGCTCGTCAGCACGATCTGCTTCGTGACCTCGTAGAACTTGGAATCGCGGTTGGTCGGCAGCGGGTTGTCCTGGCCGTCGACCGCGCCGGTCTGCAGCGCGGTGTAGATCTCGGTGAAGGCCAGCGGCAGAGGGTTGGCGCCGAGCGCCGTGCCGAGGAAGAGCCATGCCTCGGTGTTCGGCATGCGCAGCTTGGTACCCGCGAGGTCGGCCGGGCGGCGGATCTCCTTCTCGGTGCGCAGGTTCAGCTGGCGGCGGCCGAGATACATGACCGACAGCAGCTTCACGCCGAGGCGGTCCTCCACCGGCTTCTTGAGCTCGTCCATGATCGGGCTCGCGAACACCTTCTTCTGGTGCTCCGCGTCGCGCAGCAGGTAGCCGGCGGTGAAGATCGACCACTGCGGGAAGATCGTCGCCAGCTCCTGCGCCGAGGTGATCGACATCTCGAGGTTGCCGCGCGCGATCGCCTCGAGCTCGGTGCCCTGCTTGAACAGGGTCGAGTTGTAGTGCGGCTGGTAGGTCGCGAAGTCCTTCACGGCCGGGCCGAAGACCTCGGCGAGCGCGACGGAGCGCTGGTCGGTCGGCGTCGCCGGCGTCGACATGCGAAGCGTGAGGGCGGCCTGCGCGGCAGCCGGCGTCGCGGCGGCGGCGAGGGTGGCGGCGCCGATGCCGCCAAGGAAGGGACGGCGCTTGAGCGAGACGTTCATCGTGTTTCCTCCGGTCTTGGGGGGACTTCGCGAGGGCCGGACCATAACAGGTTCGGGGCGCGAGTTAAGGGGTGCGCGTCGCGGCGGGGTGGGGCGCGAGGCGCCTCAGCCCTTCCGGCGACCAGCCGCGTCGTCGAAGCCGCCCTGCGCCGGGGTCTCCGCCCAGACCCGGAAGGAGGGCGAGGGGGTTACCGCGCCCGTCGCCATGAGGTCGTGCCACGCGCCGCAGGCGTCGAGGAAGTGGTTCACGCCCACGGGCCAGATGATGAGGCTCAGCGCCTCCGCGAGCTTCGGCTCGGGCACGCCTCGGCGGTAGGCGGCGCGGACATGGAAGCGCAGCCCCGCCTCGCGGCGCACCGCCGCGTTCGTCGCGGCCAGCGCGAGGTCCACCAGGCCCGGATCGACGCCGAGGCCCGAGGACAGCGCCTCGACGCCCGCGCCATAGGACGCCTCGGCGTCGAGGCCGGGCAGGTATGGGCCCCAGTGCTCCGCCATGAAGGAGAGGTTGCGCGCCGCGGCCGCGTAGCCCACCAGCCGCGCGATGCCCTCGGCCATCGGCCGCGTGCCGCCGGCCTTGAGGAACAGGTCGAGGTGGTGCGTGCCGATCGCCTCCTCGACCGCGACCAGCACCGCCATCCAGACGAACTCCTTCTCGAAGTCGTCGAGGTGGCGCCGGCCCAGCGTCAGGGCGCGGTACATGACGAAATAGGCCTCGTGGAGGTCGGGCAGCGCGGCGGCCATCGCGCCGTGGTGCGGCAGCAGGAAGCCGCGCGACCTCCGCAGGTCCTCCAGCCGCCGGCGCAACTCCTCCGGTCCGGGCAACTCGATCCTGTCGCTCATCTCGCCTCGCGTTTCCCGCGGCCCGCCGCCGCGCGCGGAGTCACTTCCGCGCCGGCCCCATCAGCTGGTCGGGCAGCCACGTCGCGATCTCCGGGAAGACGCAGAGTATCGCGATCGCGCGGGCGATGCACCGCGTGCCGGGCCGCGGGCCTCGACGCCCGTGCCTTCCTGGCGCGCGGGTGCCATCGGCCGGGGCAGCTCACGAGAAGCGCGAGATTCCGAGCGGGCCCGGGTCGATGAAGGGCGCCGCGCCGGTGACGAGGTCCGCGACCAGCCTGCCCGTGACCGCGCCGAGGCCCATGCCCCAGTGGCCATGGCCGACGGCGAGCCACATGCCGGGCTGGCCCGGCGCGGGGCCGATGATCGGCGCGCTGTCGGGCGTGTTGGGCCGCGCGCCCTTCCATGGCGTCGCGTCGAGGCGGCGGTCGATCGGCGCGATCTCGCGCGCGAGCCGCTCGCAGGCCTCGAGCTGCGTCGTGGTGGGCGGGGCGTCGCGGTCGGCGAACTCCGCGCCCGTGGTGAGGCGCACGCCCATCGCCATGGGGTTGAGGCCGAAGCCGCCCTCGACGTCGTTGACGGGCCGCGTGATCGTCGCGTTGCCCGAAAGCGCGTAGTGCATGTGGTAGCCGCGCTTCACCGCGATCGGCACGGAGATGCCGAACCGCGCCAGCAGGTCCTTCGCCCATGGGCCGAGCGCGACGACGACATGCGGCGCGGAGATCGGGCCCGTCTGCGTCTCGAGCCGCCAGCCGGAGGCCTCGCGCGCCAGCAGCGTCGCGTCCGCCGCGACCAGGCGCCCGCCGCCGCGCGACACGAGCGCGGCATAGGCCTTGGTCAGGGCGCCGGGATCGGAGGTGTGGCGCGTGTTGGGCATGAATGTCGCGAAGCGCAGCGTGGGGCGCAGCGCCGACTCGAGCCCGGCGATCCCCGCGCCGTCGAGTTCGCCGACCTCGATGCCGTAGCGGCGCAGCAGGTCGCGGTCGCCGGCGCCGCCGTCGAAGCCCTCGCGCGTGCGGTAGCAGCGCAGCAGGCCGTTGGCGCCGATGAGATGCGGCACGCCGGCCTCCGCCGCGAGGTCGAGATGCGCCTGCGTCGCGTGCGAGGCCAGCGGTGCGAGGCGCGCGGCGGCGGCGAGGATGCGCTCGGGCGAGGACTCGCGCCAGTAGCGGAGGAACCAGCCCATCAGGAAGGGCAGCATCGTGAACTGGACATGCACGTGCGGCGTGTCCCCGCGCAGACGCGCGAGCAGCGTCGGCAGGTCGCGCGGCATCGTCGTCGGCAGGAAGGCCGCGGTGTCGATGTAGCCGGCGTTGCCGAACGAGGTCTCGTCGCCGGGCGCGCGCCGGTCGACGAGCGCTACGCGCAGGCCCCGCAGCGTGAGCTGCGCGGCGCTGGCGGAGCCGGGCATGCCGGCCCCCAGCACGATGGCGTCGAAGCGTTCAGCGGTCACGGCATGTTCCTTCCGGCTGTGGCGCCAGGTCGGCGCGCAGCCGCGACTCTTTCCCGCCGCGTCGCGCCGGGCAAGGTCGATTCTCCGCCGCCGCGATGGCGCCGCGCGCGGGCCGCGCTATGCTCCGCGCCGCCGCGCGCGGGATGCGCTCGGCCAGGACGAGGAGACAGGAATGACCGACGCGACCAGGCCCACCGGCGTCTTCCCCATCGCACCGACCCCGTTCCACGACGACGGCGAGGTCGACATGGAGGGCATGCGGCGCGTGCTCGACTGCATGGTCGACCAGAAGGTCGACGGCATCTGCATCCTCGCCAACTACTCCGAGCAGTTCCTGCTCTCCGACGACGAGCGCGACGCGCTGCTGCGCCTGTGCGTCGAGCATGTCGCGGGCCGCGTTCCGGTGATCGCCACCTGCAGCCATTTCAGCACCCGGCTCGCCGCCGCGCGCGCGCGGCGCGCCGCCGAGGTGGGCGCGCGGATGCTGATGCTCATGCCGCCCTACCACGGCACCGGCCTGCGCGCGGACGAGAAGGGCATGCTCGAGCACTTCGCGCGCGTCGCCGACGCCTCGGGCCTGCCCATCGTGGTGCAGGACGCGCCGCTGAGCGGCGTCGCGATGTCCGTCCCGTTCCTGCTGCGCCTTGCCCGCGAGGTGCCGCTGGCGCGCTGGTTCAAGATCGAGGTGCCGCAGGCCGCGGCCAAGCTGCGCGCGCTCGTCGAGGCGGGCGGGCCCGAGCTCGTCGTGGGGCCGTGGGACGGCGAGGAGTCGATCACGCTGATGGCCGACCTCGACGCCGGCGCCAACGGCACCATGCCGAGCGCGATGATCCCGGACCTCATCCGCCCGGTCTTCGACGCGTTCCGCGCCGGCCGCCGCGCCGAGGCCGCCGCCGCCTATGCGCGCATCCTGCCGCTGATCAACTACGAGAACCGCCAGTGCGGCCTGCGCGCCACCAAGGCCGTGATGGCCGAGGGCGGCGTCATCCGCTCCGAGGCGGTGCGCCACCCGCTCGAGCGCCTGCATCCCGCGACGCGCGCCGGGCTGATCGAGCTCGCGCGCGAGGTCGACCCGGTCGCCCTGCGCTGGGGGCGCTGAGGACGCCGACGGGGCGCGGGCTTCGGCGGCCCGCGCCCCGGACGCTCACTCGTAGAGCTTCAGCATCTTCTCCGCTTCCTCCCGGGGGAGGTGGCGGATCATGGCGCGGCCGGTCTCGTTGCCGACGATGCGGCCGTTTCGGAAGTATATCCAGTCGATGATCGCGTCCTGGTTGATGGGCAGCTCCTGCCCCTGCCTGAGCGAGCGCACGATGCGCGGCTGCGTGTCGATCGTCCCGACCAGCCTGCCGCCGCGCATGCGCGGCCGCGACAGCCAGAGATGCTCCACGCCATGCTGGTCGCTGGCGACGATCTTCACCGCGTAGCCGGTCTCCGAGGGCTCGTTGGCGCGCACGCGCTCCCAGAAGGCCGGCAGGGTCCGCCGTGCCTTGGCGATGGCGCGCTCCATCTCCTCGCTGTGCACGCCGGGCACGGCCTGCGCCACCGCCTGTGGCGGAGCGACGTGGAGCGCGGCAAGGAGCAGGAGGAGGGCTGCGGCTCTCATGGACGCTCCAGATAGCGCGGCGCCGGGCGCGATGCACGGGAGTTGACCGCGCGGTGCCCGGTTCGCGAATCTCGCCCCCTTGCCTGAGGGGGACGGGAATGGCCGGGACGACGATGCGCGGGGAGCGGCACCCGTGAGCGACGCGCGGATCCTCTCCGTGCGCTGCCTGCTGCTGCGCCTTCCGCTGCCCAGGCCGATCCGCGGCCCCTTCGGCGTGCTCTCCGCGCGGCCCAACCTGGTCGCGGTGGTGGAGACCTCCGCCGGCGCGCGCGGGCTCGGCGAGATCTGGGCGAACTTCCCGCCCTGGGGCCCGCATGAGCGCGCCGCGATCGTGGAGGAGGCGATACGACCGCTGCTCGAGGGCGAGACCCTCGACGACCCGGCGCGGTTCCACGCGCTGATGCATGCGCGGCTCCGGCTGCTCGCCAACCAGTGGGGCGCGCCGGGCCCGGTGCACCAGGCGATCGCCGGTGTCGACATCGCGCTCTGGGACGCCTTCGCGCAGGCGAGGGGCGTGCCGCTCGCGCGGCTGCTCCATCCCGCCGGCGCGCCGCGCATGCGCCTGCCGGTCTATGCGAGCGGCATCCGCGCCGACGCCGCCGCGACGATCGAGGCCGCGCGCCGCCGCGGCCACCTGCGCTTCAAGCTGCAGACCGCGTTCTCGATCGAGGAGAACAGGCGGCTGCTGAGCGAGGGACGCGCGGCGGCGGGCGACGCGCCGCTGATGACCGACGCCAACCAGACCTTCACGCGCGCGAGCCTGGCCGCGCTGCGCGACGACCTCGTGGCGGCGCGGCTGCTCTGGGTGGAGGAGCCGTTCCCCGTCGACGACCTGCAGGCCTATCGCGACTGGCCGCGCGAGCTCGGCCTGCCGCTCGCCTTCGGCGAGAACGCGCGCGGCGTCGACGGGCTCGACGAGGTCATCGCGCTCGGCGCCGACGTCGTGCAGCCGGACATCACCAAGACCGCGGGCATCACCGCGGGGCTCGAGATCGGGCGGCGCGTCGTCGCGGCGGGGCGGAAGCTCTGCCTGCACATGTATGGCGGCGGCCTCGGCGTGCTCGCGAGCGCGCACCTGACGGCGGCCATCGACGGCGCGCACTGGCTCGAGACGGACGCCAACGAGAACCCGCTCTACGACGAGGTCTTCGCGCCCGCGATCCGGATCGCCGGCGGCGAACTCGAGTTGCCGGAGGGGCCGGGCCTCGGCGTGGCGCTGCGCGACGACGCCGTCGCGCGCTTCGGCGTCGATCCGCGAAGGGGAGGGGCATGACCGAGAGCGAGCTCAGGGACTGGATCTGCCGCCACGGGGAGTCGCTGCATGCGCGCGGCCGCGCCCATGGCAGCTCCGGCAACATCAGCGCGCGGCTCGACGACGGGATCCTGGTCACGCCGACGAATTCCTGCCTCGGGCGGCTGGATCCCGCGCGCATCTCGAAGCTGGCCCCGGACGGGCGCCTGCTCTCCGGCGACCCGCCGTCCAAGGAAGGGTTCCTGCATCTCGCGATGTACGAGGAGCGGCAGTCGGCGCGCGCGATCGTGCACCTGCACTCCACGCATTGCGTGGCGGTCTCGTGCCTCTGCCATCCCGACCCGGAGGACGTGCTGCCGCCGATCACCGCCTATTTCGTGATGCGCATCGGCAAGCTGCCGCTGGTCGAGTACTTCGCGCCCGGCGACCGCGCGCTGGCAGAGGCCGTGCGCGAGAAGGCGCGGCGCCACCATGCCGTGCTGCTCGCGAACCACGGGCCGGTCGTGGCGGGCAAGTCGCTCGACGACGCGGTCTACAACGCCGAGGAGCTCGAGGAAACCGCGAAGCTCTTCCTGATGCTGAACGGCAGGTCGACGCGCTTCCTCGAGGGCGCGCAGATCGTCGACCTGCAGCGCCGCTTCCCGAGCTGAGGACCGCCATGGCCACGAACACGCTCGACCCGCAGATCGCCGCCTCCATCGCGCGCGACCTCGCGAAGTACGGCCCGCGCGACAGGCTGCGCGCGGACAACCTCGCGGAGATCCGCGCGGACTTCATGCGTCGCCGGCTGGAGCGCGGCATGTCCGGCGGGCCCGCGATGCGCGAGACGCGCGAGGAGGAGGCGGTGCTTCCGGGGCGGCGCATCCGCATGCGCCTGCACGTGCCGGCCAGCGCCGCGCCCGTCGGGCCGGCGCTGTTCTACTTCCATGGCGGCGGCTGGGCCTGGGGCAGCATCGACACGCATGACCGCATCATGCGCGAGCTCGCGCAGCGCTCCGGATGCCGCGTCGTCGGCGTCGACTACCGCAAGGCGCCCGAGCATCCCTTCCCGCTGCCCTTCGAGGATTGCCTTGAGGCGACGCGCCTCGTGCTCGGCCGCGCGGGCGAATTCGGGATCGACCCGGCACGCTTCGCGCTGGGCGGCGACTCCGCGGGCGCCAACCTCGCGCTCGCGGCGGGCCTCGTCCTCGCCGCGGAGGGCCGCGCCCCGTCGACGCTGCTGCTCTACTACGGCACCTTCGACTGCGACCTCGGCACCGCGTCCTACACGGCCGATTTCGGCGATGGCCGCTTCGGCCTGTCGCGCGCGGACATGGCGCTGTTCCTCGGCTGGTACCTCGGCGGCGACGGGACGAGCGCCGACCCGCGCGCCGTGCCGCTCAAGGGAGACCTCTCCGCGCTGCGCCGCGCCTTCCTGCTGGGATGCGGGCTGGATCCGCTGCGCGACGACAACAGGCGCCTCGCGGCCGCGCTCGCCGCCTCGGGCGTGCGCTTCGACTTCCGCGAGCTGCCCGACGCCTGCCACGGCTTCCTGTTCATGGCCGAGGATGTCGCCGCCTCGCGCGCGGCGCTCGCCGCCGGCGCGGCGCATCTCGCCGCCGCCGTCGCGCCTCCGGGCTGAGGCGCCTCAGCCGGGCCCGGCGAGGTGGCAGGCCGCCTGCCGGCCCGCCGCGCCGCGCAGCTCCGGTCGCGCCTCGCGGCAGCGCGGCTCGGCT
>CANMWW010000068.1 GCA_947500965.1 Alphaproteobacteria bacterium | reverse complement strand
GCCTCGCCGGCGCGCAGGACGAGGCGCGCGCCGACGCGGCCGAGCGCGGCGTCGAGGTCGTCGAGGCATTCGCCGAGGAACAGGAAGTGACGGCCCGCCATCTCCGGCTGCGCCCACAGGCCCGGCTCGAGGACGTAGAGCGGCAGCACGGGCAGCCCGCTGGCCGCGGCGGCGGCGAGCGGCGCGTGGTCGTGGATGCGCAGGTCGCGCTTGAACCAGACGACTTCGATCATGGCCGCCACCAGATAGGGCGGGCCGCGCGATCGTCAGCGCTGGCGGGTCCAGAACACCATGGGGTGGGGCGCCTCCGCCTTCGCGCCGATGTCGCGCCAGTCGAAGCTCGCCCGCAGCTCCGGTCGCCGCACGTAGCCGCGTCGGGTCCAGAACGCGTCGAGCGGCACGTGGCCCGCTGGTCGCATCGGGTGGTCGTGCGGCCGCTCGACGGCGCAGAAGGTCGTGCGCCGGTAGCCGAGCGCGGCGGCACGCGCCTCGCGCGCGCGGAAGAACGCCACGCCGATGCCGCGCCCGCGATGCGCGGCCTCCAGCACCGACTCCCCGAAATAGTACCAGTCGCGCGGATCCAGCCCCGCGTCGAGGAAGGGACGCTGCATCTCCTTCTCCGCGCGCGCGAGCGGCAGCGCGGTCGAGGCGCCGACCACCCTGCCGCCGACGCGCGCGACGACGATCGTCGCGTCCTCCATCCCGGCATACTTGGCGAGGTAGCGCCGCTCGTAGGCGAGGTCGCCGTCGTAGAGATAGGGCCAGTCGCGGAAGACCTCGACGCGCAGCCGCGCGAGCTCCGGCACGACGGCGCGGATCGCGCCGCCGGACAGCGTCTCGATCGCGGCCGCCGGCGCGGTCACTTCCCGACCTGGCGCAGCCAGTCCTTCAGGTTGTAGTGGTTCGAGATGCGCGCGATGCGCCCGTCCCTGACCTCGAAGAAGGCGCCGACGCGCAGCCTGTAGCGCTGGCCCTTCGCGGCGAGGAAGTCGCCGTCGGTCCTGAGGTACCGGCCGTCGAGGCGGAACTCCGCCGCGGCGCGGCTGCCATCGGCGTTGGTCATCACGACGAGTTCGCTGACGCGCTCGCGGTAGCATTCGTTCATGTGCGCGAGGAAGCGCGCGAACCGCGCCTTGCCCTTCTCGCTGCCGCCCTGGCTGATCTCGTGGACGACGCCGGGCGCGAGCAGGTCGAGGAAGCCCTCGACGTCCTGCGCGTTGAAGCGGTCGTAGTAGGCCTTCACGAGCCTGCGCGTGGTCGCTGCCGTCATGGTCGTCGTCACCTTCCGTTGAAGCCGGGCTTGCGCTTGGCGAGGAAGGCGTCGACCCCCTCGCGGAAATCCTCGCTGGCGATGCAGGCATAGGCCTGCGCCTCGGCCTCGGCGCCGATCGCGCGGCGGCGCGACCACTCGCGCGCGAGGCGCTTGTGCGCACGCGCGGCGAGCGGTCCGCCCGCGGCGATGCGCTCGACCGTGGCGGCCACCTCCGCGGCGAGGGCGTCGTCGGGCACGACGCGCGTCACCAGCCCCTTCGCGAGGGCCTCCGCGGCGTCGCAGAGCCTTGCCTCGAGCAGCATCGAGAGCGCGCCGTCGACGCCGAGGAGCTCCACCAGCGGCGGGATCTCGGCGGGCGGCGCGGCCATGGCGAGGCGCGCCACGGGGATGCCGAAGCGCGCCGAGGCGGCGGCGATGCGCAGGTCGCAGGCGGCGGCGATCTGCAGCCCGCCGCCGACGCAGGCGCCGTTGATCGCGGCGACCACGGGATGTGGGCATTCCTCGATCGCGCGCGTCGCTCGCGCCACGACCTCGTCGTAGGCGCGCGCCTCGCCGGGCGTGCGCCGCACGCGCCGGAACTCCTCGATGTCGCCGCCCGCGGCGAAGGCCTCGCCCGCGCCCGCCACGACCACCGCGCGCAGCGTCGCGTCTGCGGCGGCGGCCTCCATCGCGTCGCCGAGCCGGCGCCATTCGTCGAGGCCGAGCGCGTTGCGCCGTTCCGGGCGGTTCATCGTCAGGTCGAGGCGCGACCCGTGCCGCGCGACGAGGAGCGTGTCGGTCATCGGGCCAAGGAGTACACGAGCGCGGCGGCGTCGCGGACGCCCGCCGCCTTCAGCGCGCGCGCGGGCGCTCGCGCATGGCGAGGCCGGCGAGCAGCGCGAAGACGAAGAGCGGCGGCAGGATCGACAGCGCGCCGGCGAAGGCCTCCTGCGGGTAGACCCGCGCGCCGCCGGCGACCTGCCCGGTCCAGCCGAGGTCGAGCAGCCAGCCGATCAGGGGCTGGAGCAGCGCGCCGGAGCCGACCACGAACGTGTTCACCACCGCCATCGCGACGGAGTTGGCGGCCGGGTCGTTCTGCTCGCGCACCATCGCGAAGGCCAGCACCATGGCGGAGGCGCAGGCGCCGTGGACCATGAGGATGGGGACCAGCGCCCAGAGCGGCCAGCGCGGGCCGAAGACCACCGCCGCGAGCGCCAGCCCGGCGATCGCCGCGCAGGCAAGCATGGGCTCGCGCCGGCGGCCCAGGCGGTCGGAGATCCAGCCCACCAGCGGCGCGCCGACGCCCCAGCCGGCGAAGATCAGCGAGGTGATGGCCGCCGCGGTGGTGCGCGGCAGCTCGTAGACGGTGGCGAAGTAGGGCACGGCCCAGAGCCCGCCGAAGGCGAGCATGGGCCCGGTCATCGCGAAGCCGAAGATCGCGCAGGCCCAGGTCTCGCGCACGCGGGCCACGGCGCGCAGCCCGTCGGAGAGCCTGGCCTGCGGCGCCGCGGTGCCAGGCTGGTCGCGCAGGACGAGGTGGAGCGCGAGCCCGATCGCGGCTGCGAGCACGCCCATCGCGACCAGCGCGCCACGCCAGCCTAGCGCGGCGACCAGCGCCGCCAGCGGCGCCTGGCCAAAGATGGCACCGACCATGCCCAGCATCTGGACGACGCCGGCCAGCATGGCGAAGCGGGCGGGGGGCATGGTCTGCGCGGTGACCGTCAGCGCGCCGACGAAGGTGCAGGCGACGCCGGCCCCGATCAGCATGCGGCCCAGGTAGGCCATCTCGATCGCCTGCGCCGCGGCGAAGATCGCGGACCCGGCCGCCGCGGCCAGCATCGAGCCGGCCATCAGGCGGCGCACGCCGAAGCGGTCGAAGAGCATGCCCAGCGGTACCTGCAGCGCCGCGTAGGCGTAGAGGTAGAAGGCCGAGAGGTTGCCGAGCACCGTGCCGCCGACGCCGAAGCCCGCCATCAGGTCCTCCACCATCACCGAGGGGGAGACGCGCTGGAGGAAGGCGTAGAGGAAGGTGGAGGCCGCGAGCACCCAGGCCGCGAGCGCGGCGGGCGGGATCCGGTCCTGGGCGGTCTGGTTCATGCGCGGGGTCCGTATACAGCAAAGCCCCCTCCGGAACTGCGTCCTTGCGCGACCCTACCCGTCTGCCGCTAACCTGAGATCGCGCCGCAGGCCAGGAAATGGCCCGGCCCCAGCCCGGGAGGAGACATGACCATGACGACCAGGAAAGAGAACCGCCGCGGCCTTTCGCGCCGCGCCGCGCTACGCGCCGGAGCCGGCCTGCTCGCCGCGCCCGCGATCATGAAGGTCGCGACGGCCCAGACCAGCGGCGCCTTCAACTGGCGGCGCTTCGCCGGGCAGAGCATCGAGGTGTCGCTGACCCTCGGGCCGCGCGCCAACGTGCTGCGCGCGCACGAGAAGGAATTCACCGAGCTCACCGGGATCAAGGTCGGCTCCGAGGCCGTGCCCGAGCAGCAGCACCGCCAGCAGGTCGTCATCCAGTTCAACTCGGGCAACCCGCAGTTCGACGTGCTGACCGTGTCGCTGCACGTGCAGAAGCGCCTCGTCGGCAAGGCCAAGTGGCTGCACGACATGAAGCCGCTGCTTGCCGACTCGCAGCTCACGGCGCCGGACTACGACTTCCCGGACTTCACCGGCGGTGGCCTGCGCTGGGCGACGCAGGGCGACGGCCGCATGGACACGCTGCCGCTGAACATCGACCCGTGGATGATCTACTACAACAAGGAGCTCTTCGCGGCCCGGGGCCTCGCCTTCCCGAAGACCTTCGAGGAAATCGTGATGGCGGCCGAGAAGCTGACCGACAAGGCGTCGGGCCAGTTCGGCTGGGTCTCGCGCGGCCTCAAGAACGCCAACGTGCCGGTGTGGACGAGCTTCATGCTCGGCTACGACGTCGACCCGGTGAACACGAAGACGATCCAGCTCCAGACGATGACCGATGGCGCGATCGCGGCGGCCGATTACTACAAGAAGCTCAACCGCGAGTTCGCCCCGCCGGGCACGGTCGGCTTCAACTGGAACGAGGCCCAGACCTCGTTCAGCCAGGGCAAGATCGGCATGTGGATCGACGGCATCGGCTTCGCGCCGCCGCTCGAGGACCCCACCAAGTCGCGCATCGTCGGCAAGGTCGGCTACGGCGTGATGCCCCAGGGCCCGAAGGCGCGTCATTCGGCGACCTTCGCCGACGGCATCGGCATCCCCGTCGCCAGCAAGAAGCGCGAGGCCGCCTATCTCTACTGCCAGTGGGCGACGTCCAAGCTGATGTGCAACCGGCTGCTGCAGTCGGGCGGCGGCTCGCCCTGCCGCGCCTCGTCCTACACCAACCCGGAGGTCGTGGCCGGCATCAAGCTGCCGCGCGAGTGGCTGCAGTGCCTGCAGGATTCCGCGGCGATCGGCCGCCAGGGCCTGCCGGAGATCGTGCCGGTGACCGAGTTCCGCGACGTCTTCGGCGTCGGGCTCACCAACACGCTCGGCGGCGCGGATGCCCGCGCCGAGATGCAGAAGGCGACCGAGGCCTTCACGCCCGTCCTCGCCAAGTCCGAGGCCTGAGGCCCAGGGGTTCCCCGCCGCGGCCATCCGGTCGCGGCGGGACGCCCCCGACGGAGCGCGCCGCATGACGGCACCCATCGCCGCCGCCGCCGCCCGCGGCTACGGCCGCAACTACCTGCCCTTCGCGTATCCCGCGCTGGCGATCACCGCGATGGTGATCGTCTTCCCGTGGCTGTTCACGCTGTTCATGAGCGCGCACGAGTGGAAGATCGGCTCGCCGCGCGAGTTCGTGGGCTTCGCCAACTACGTCAAGCTCGCCGGCGACCCGCGGTTCCTCGAATCGATCGGCCACACGCTCTGGTTCACGCTGCTGTCCGTGGTCCTGCCCATCGCCTTCGGGACCGGCGCGGCGCTGGTCTTCAACGAGCGCTTCCCGCTGCGCGGCTTCTGCCGCGCGGTCTTCATCCTGCCGATGATGGCGACGCCGGTCGCGGTGGCGCTGGTGTGGAAGATGATGTTCCACCCGCAACTCGGGGTGCTGAACTACATCCTGACCTCCGTCGGCCTGCCGCCCTCGCTCTGGCACACCTCGATCGACACGGTCATCCCGACGCTGGTGATGGTCGAGGTCTGGCATTGGACGCCGCTGGTCATGCTGATCGTGCTGGGCGGGCTGGCCGCCGCGCCGACCGAACCCTACGAGTCCGCGCGCCTCGACGGCGCGAACGCGTGGCAGATGTTCCGCTACATCACCCTGCCGCTGATCATGCCCTTCGTCGTGCTCGCGGTGGTGATCCGCACGATCGACGCGCTCAAGGCCTTCGACACGATCTTCGTGATCTCGGAGGGCGGGCCCGGCACGGCGTCGGAGACGATCAACATCTACCTCTACCTGCAGGCCTTTGCCTTCTACAACATCGGCTACGCCTCGGCGATCGTGGTCGTGTTCTTCGTCCTGATCATCGTGCTGGCGATGGTGCTGCTGTGGCTGCGCCAGAAGTCGAAGTGGTCATGAACGCCCCCGCCCGCACCTCCGAGCTCTCCTGGCTCGCGCGCCGCGTGGCCTCGAAGCTCGCCTTCGGCTTCGCGGTCTTCGTGATCGTGTCGCCGGCCATCCTCGTGATGCTGTGGATGCTGTCGCTCTCGCTGAAGAACGAGGTCGACAACATGGCCTACCCGCCGGTGTTCATCCCCAGCCCGCCGACGCTGGCGAACTTCGAGGCGGTGTTCGAGAACAGCAACCTGATGCGCTACCTCGTCAACAGCCTGCTGGTGACGGGCGGGGCGACGCTGGTGGCGATCCTGGTCGGCGTGCCGGCGGGCTACGGCATCGCCAAGGCCTCGGCGCACCGCACGGCGATCTGCATCCTGATCGCGCGCATCACGCCGGCGCTGAGCTACCTCATCCCGCTCTACATGATGTTCCAGATGCTGGGCCTGACCGGCAGCCTCTGGCCGATCTTCATCACCCACCTGGTGATCACGATCCCGATCTTCGTCTACGTCATGATCGGCTTCTTCGAGAGCCTGCCGCCGGACCTCGAGGAGGCGGCGCTGATCGACGGCTGCACGCTCTGGCAGGCCTTCCGGCACGTCGCGCTGCCGCTCGCGCGGCCGGGCATCGTGGTGGCGATGATCCTGTCGATCATCTTCAGCTGGAACAACTTCGTGTTCGGCGCGGTGCTCGGCGGCCGGCAGACGCGCACGCTTCCCGCCGCGGTCTACAACATGCTGACCTTCGAGCAGGTGGCCTGGGGCCCGCTCGCCGCCGCCGCGCTGCTCGTCACCGCGCCGGTGCTGGTCCTGACGCTCTTCATCCAGAAGGAGATCGTCGGCGGGCTGACGGCCGGCGGCGTCAAGGGCGGCTGAGCGCCGCCCCGCCGCGCGCCGGGCTCAGCCAGGCGTGGCGACGTTGAGGGGCGGCGTGCGCGCGAACCAGCCGGGCATCGCCTCCTCGATGCGCGCCGCGACGGCGAGCAGCAGGTCCTCGCGCCCGAAATTGGCGTAGAGCATCGCGCCCACCGGCAAGCCGTCGGAATCGAAGCCCGCGGGGATCGATATGCCGGGCAGCCCCGCCTCGTTGCCGGGCATGGTGTAGCGGCAGGCCGAGCTGAGCCGCTCCATCCAGGCATCGAGGTCCTCGTCGGCGAGCAGGCTGTAGGGCCCGTTCGCCTGCGGCACGCGCACGGCCAGGGTCGGGCAGAGCAGCAGGTCCCAGGAATCCATGAGCCTGCCGAAGCCGCGCGTGACGACGTTGTTGCAGGCCATCGCCTTGTAGAGGTCGAGCGTCGAGTAGCTCTGCGCGGCCTCGAAGTGGCGGCGCACCATCGGCGTGAGCGCCGCGAGCATCGCCGCGCCGTCCATGCCGCCCGTCTCCGCGATCGGCTGGTAGAGCACGCGCCCGCAGATCCACTGCGTGACGTAGCCGCGCCACATCGCCTCCCAGTCGCAGATCCGCGCGTCGTCGATCTCGGCGACCTCGTGGCGCATGCCCTCGAGCAGGCGGCCGAGGCCGCGCACCCTGTCGGCGACCTCGGGATCGCAGGTACCGGGCCGGCCCCAGGCGCCGGTCGACAGCGCGATGCGCAGCCGCCCCGTCGGCCGCGCGAGCGCGTCCACGTAGGAGCCCGCGAAGCGCGCCATCGGGTAGAAGCTGCCGCCATTGGGCATGCGCGGCAGGTAGTCCATCGCCGCGGCGCTGTCGCGCACGCTGCGCGTCACCACGCCCTCGACGGCGATGCGCCAGGTGAACTCGTTGTGCGCGAGCGGCATCGCCATGCGCCCGCGCGAGGCCTTGAGCCCGACCAGGCCGCAGAACGAGGCGGGTATGCGCGTCGAGCCGCCGCCGTCGCTCGCCATCGAGATCGGCGTGACGCCCGCCGCGACCATCGCCGCCGAGCCGCCGGAGGAACCGCCCGGCGTGCGCCCGGTGTTCCACGGGTTGCGCGTGACGTTGACGTGGCCGAGATAGCTCGTCGACGTGTCGAAGGTCATGCCGAACTCGGGCGTGGTCGAGCGGCCGAGCGGCACGAGGCCGGCGGCGAGGAAGTTCTCGACCAGCGGGTCGGTGTCCTTCGAGACGTTGCCCGCGAGCAGCCGTGAACCGGATTCCTGGCGTCGGCCCTTGAGCCGCGAGCCGAGGTCCTTGAGGAAGATCGGCACGCCGTGCAGCCGCCCGTCGCGGGCCGGCCGGTCGCGCGCGGGGTCGTCGACCACGTCCTGGAAGACCTCGAGCACGCCGGCGAGCCTGCCATTGACGCGCTCGACGCCGCGCGCCGCCTGCGCGACGACCTCCGACGCCTGCAGCTGCCCCGAGCGCACGAGCCCCGCGAGGCTCGTCGCGTCGTGGCGCATCCATTCCTCCCAGCCCATGGCCGGCGCGTTCGACGTCATGCTGTCCTCCCCTGTCTCCCCGGAGCAGTGAAGACCGCGCGCGGCCTCGCGGGCAAGCCCGTCAGGCGCGTCCGGCGATCCGGTCGGCGACGCGCAGGGCCAGCGCCTGCAGCGTGTTGGTGGGGTTGAGCGCCGCCGCCGTGGCGAAGGCGCTGCCGTCGATCACGTGCAGCCCGCGCACGGCATGCGCCTCGCACCAGCGGTCGACGACCGAG
>CANMWW010000067.1 GCA_947500965.1 Alphaproteobacteria bacterium | reverse complement strand
CGCCTCCGGCCCGAGCGCGAAGCCGAGCAGCCGTCGCGCCCGCTCGTCCGGGGCGCCCAGCAGCGCCACGCGATGGCGGATCGGCGCGTGCAGGCCGGGATCGACGCCCGCATGGGTGACGCGCGCCGCGAGCCCCGGGGCGAGGCCGGGGGCCAGCATGGTCGAGAGCGCGGCGAAGCCGGCCTCGGCGGCGCCGGAGACGACGAACTGCGCGGCCTGCGCGACGTTCTCGCCAAGGGCGAGCCGCGGCGCCGCGAGCTCCCAGGCGCCCGCCGCCTCCAGCGCCTGGCGCGCGGCGAGGCCGTAGGGCGCGATCTCGGGATTGGCGATCGCCAGGCGCCGCACGGCGCCGGCGCGCAGCGCCGCGACGAGGCCGGCGAGCCGCGGGTCGGCGGCGACCGCGCCGTCGCGGCGCACGACGAGCGCGAGGCGGCCGCGCGCGTAGACATGGCCCGCGTCCTCGGCGCGCCCGGCGGCATGGACCTGCAGCACGCTCGCCTCGTCGGCGGCGAAGAGGAGGCGGAACGGCGCGCCCGCGACGACCTGGCGCGCGAGGTTGCCCGAGGCGCCATAGGCGATTTCGACCGGCGCGCCGCCGTCGCGCGCGCGGAACGCGGCGACGACCTCGTCGAGCGCGGGGCGCAGGCTGGAGGCGGCGGCGATCGCGAAGCCGGCCTGCGCGCGCGCCGGGCGCGCGGCGGCGGCCAGCGCGATCGTCGCCCCGGCGGCCCGAAGGACGCGGCGCCTTGCGTTATGTTCCATGGGAAATAACGACTATCCGGCGGGGCGCCGCGGGGTCAAGCGCGCGTCCCCCGCCCGCCGGCGGGCCGCGCGAGGCGCGCGAACTCCCGCCGGGCGCTGCGCGCCGCCGCCTGCTCGACGCGCCGGTAGCGCAGCACGACCTCGCGCCCGAGCGCGGTGAGCGCGGCACCGCCGCCCGCGCGGCCGCCGGCGCTGCGCTCGACCACCGGGCCGGCGAAGGCGGCGTTGAGCTCCTCGACAAGCGTCCAGGCGCGCTTGTAGCTCATGGACAGGCGCCGTCCCGCGGCGGCGATCGAGCCGGCCTCGTCGATCGCCTCGAGCAGGTCGACCTTGCCCGGGCCGATGGCGACGCCGCGCGCGAGGATGATGCGCAGCCGCGGCACCGGGCCGGTGGCGGCGCGCCGGCTCATGCAAGCCAGCGCTTGCGCCGCTTGTAGTGCTTGACCTCGCGGAAGCTCTTGCGGCCGGCGGCGCCGAGGCCGAGGTAGAACTCCTTGACGTCCTCGTTGCCGCGCAGCGCCTCGGCGGCGCCGTCGAGCACGACGCGCCCGTTCTCGAGGATGTAGCCGTAGTGCGCGTAGCGCAGCGCGATGTTGGTGTTCTGCTCGGCGAGCAGGAAGCTGACCTTCCGCTCGACGTTGAGCTTGCGGACGATCTCGAAGATCTCCTCGACCAGCTGCGGGGCGAGGCCCATCGACGGCTCGTCGAGCAGGATCGTGGAGGGGCGGCTCATCAGCGCGCGGCCGATGGCGCACATCTGCTGCTCGCCGCCCGAGGTGTAGCCCGCCTGGCTGGCGCGCCGCTCGCGCAGGCGCGGGAAATACGCGTAGACCATCTCCATGTCGCGGGCGATGGCGGCCCGGCCGTCGCGGCGCGTGTAGGCGCCGGTCAGCAGGTTCTCCTCGATCGACAGGTGGCCGAAGACGTGGCGGCCCTCCATGACCTGGATGACGCCCTTGCGCACGAGCTCGTTGGGCGAGAGCCGGTCGATGCGCTCGCCGCGGAACTCGATCGAGCCCTTGGTGACGTCGCCGCGCTCCGCGCGCAGCAGGTTGGAGACCGCCTTGAGCGTCGTCGTCTTGCCCGCGCCGTTGGCGCCGAGCAGCGCGACGATGCCGCCCTCCGGCACCGCGAGCGAGACGCCCTTCAGCACCAGGATGACGTGGTCGTAGATGACCTCGATGTTGTTCACCGACAGGATCGGCGTCGCCGTGTCGCTCATGCGCGCTGCCTCGTCGTGGCGCCGGGGAAACGGGGGCGGCCGGCACGCGCCGGCCGCCCCCGCGCCGCCTCAGGACCGCTTGTCGCAGGCCTCGCTGCGCTTCGGCCAGTTGTTCTTCTCGGCGAAGTCCTTCGCCGCCGCCTCGAGCAGCGGGCGGACCTTGTCCGACATCGGGGACATCCAGTCGGAGCCGCGCGTCCACTTCTGGCCGTCCCACTGGGCCACGTAGACCTTGTGGTGGCCGTTGTGGTCGCCGCAGGTGATGCGCACCGGGGCCGCGAAGCCCTCCATGCCCATCTCCTTCAGCCGCGCCTCGGTGATGTCGAGGTTCTCGAAGCCGCGCCGCACGTCCTCGCCGGTCACCGCCTTCTTGCCGGTGAGCTGCTGCGCGGTGCGGATCGCCTCGGCGATCAGCATCGAGTTGTAGACGCCGCGGTTGTAGAGGTTCTCGCCGATCTTGTCCTTCGGGAACCTGGACAGGCCCTTGTCGACGACGTGCCTCTGGATGTCGCGGATCACGGGGAAGTCCGCGCCGACGCCGTGGAAGTTGAGCGACTTGTAGCCCTTGCCGCCGGCCTCGCCGCCGCGCGCGTCGTCGTCGCCGCCGGCCCACCAGACGCCGACCAGCTTGTCCATCGGGTAGTTGTTCTTCGCCGCCTCCTTGACCGCGGTCGGGTTCATCGCGCCCCAGCCCTGGTTGTAGATCCAGTCGGTGCGGTCGCGGCGGATCGCCAGCCACTGCGAGGCCTGGTCCTGCATCTTGTCGGCGGGCACCGGGTAGAGCTTCAGCTCGAAGCCGTATTCCCTCGCGAAGGTCTCGAGCAGCGGGATCGGCTCCTTGCCGAAGGGCGCGTCGAGGTGCAGCAGGCCGATCTTCTTGCCCTTGAGCTTGTCGAAGCCGCCCTCGCGCTCGGCGACGTGGCGGATGAAGACCGAGGCGCCGTCCCAGTAGGTGGCGGGCGGGTTGAAGATCCAGGGGAAGGTGTCGCCGACCGCCGCCGCCGAGAGGCCGTAGGCCATCGACAGGATCGGGATCTTGTCGACATGCGCCTTCGGGATCAGCTGCAGCGTGATGCCGGTCGAGTAGGGGTTCACGACGACCGGGTTCTTGCCCTTGATCGCCTCGTAGCACTCGACGCCCTTCTTGGTGTCGTAGCCGGTCTCGCATTCCTCGATCACGAGGCGCGCGCCGCCGATGCCGCCGTCGCGCTCGTTGAGCATGCGCAGGTAGTCGTGCATGCCGTCCGCGATCGGCACGCCCGAGCCGCCGAAGGGCCCGGTGCGGTAGGACAGCAGCGGGACGTAGATCGTGTCCTGGGCGACGGCCGGTGCCGGCACCAGGGTGCCGAGCGCGGCCGCCGCCGCGGCCCCGAGCGCGAATTTCCTCATCGACATGGTGTCACCTCCCTCTTCGTCGCGGAGCGCCGGGCCGGGCTGGCCGAGGCTTGTTCCATCGACGCGATGCTGACGCCGCCATCCCGGCCGGCCCCCGCTTCCCGTCAGTACGGGAAGGGCCAGGCGCGCAGCTTCTGCTTCGTCGTCGCCCAGAGCCGCGCAAGGCCGTGCGGCTCGACGATGAGGAAGAAGACGATGAGCGCGCCGACCAGGATGTGGGTCAGGTGCTCGGCGGTCGCGCCGCCGATCGGGACGCCCAGCTCGGGCAGCCCGAATTTCAGGAAGATCGGGACGAGGTGCAGCAGCGCCGCGCCGAGGAAGGCGCCGAGCAGGCTGCCGAGCCCGCCGATGATGATCATGAAGAGGATCGTGAAGGACAGGTTGATCGAGAACGCGTCCTTGGCCTCGCCGCCGCCGTACCACAGGAACATCATCGCGGCGCCCGCGACGCCGCAGTAGAAGGACGACACGGCGAAGGCGAGCAGCTTGGCGCGCAGCAGCCTGATGCCCATGAGCTCGGCGGCGATGTCCATGTCGCGCACCGCCATCCACGCGCGGCCGACCCGCCCGTGGACGATGTTCGACGCGATCCAGGTGAGCGCGACGACGATCGCGAGGATCGCGTAGTAGCGCGCCAGCGGCGTCGCGCTCGCGCCGACGATCGGGATGCCGAAGACGCTGCGCGACGGCGCCTCGATCGCCCCGGAGAGGTTGTAGTTGAACAGCCAGGGGATGCGCACGAAGCACCACTCGAGGAAGAACTGTGCCGCCAGCGTCGCGACCGCCAGGTAGAAGCCCTTGATGCGCAGGCTCGGCAGGCCGAAGACGACGCCGATCGCGGCGGAGAAGAACCCCGAGGCGAGGATCCAGACGAGGATGTTCACGCCGGGGAAGATCGTCGTCAGCTTGTAGCAGGCATAGGCGCCCACCCCCATGAACGCCCCGGTGCCGAGCGACAGCAGGCCCGTGTAGCCGGTCAGCAGGTTGAGCCCGGTCGCCGCGAGCGAGAAGACGAGGAATGGGACCAGCACGGTGCCGACGACGAAGGAATCGAGGAAGGGCGGCAGCGCGACCGCCGCCACGAGGATGATCGCGAGCCCGATCCGGTCCTGCCGGATCGGGAAGACGGCCATGTCGGCCTCGTAGCTGGTCTTGAACTGCCCGGCCTCGCGGTAGAACACGGCGCGCGCCCTCCCTCAGATCCGCTCGATGATCTTGTCGCCGAACAGGCCTTGCGGCCTGAACAGCAGGAAGGCCAGCGCGATCAGGTAGGCGAGCCAGCTCTCGATGCCGCTGCCGACCAGCGGCCCCCAGTAGAACTCGCCGACCTTCTCGCCGACGCCGATGATGAGGCCGCCGACGATGGCGCCGGGCACCGAGGTGAAGCCGCCGAGGATCAGCACGGGCAGCGCCTTGAGCGCGATGATCTGCAGCCCGAAGGACACGTCGGAGCGCGCGCCCCACATGATGCCGGTCACCAGCGCGACCAGGCCGGCGGTGAACCACACGACGACCCAGATCTGGTTGAGCGAGATGCCGACCGAGAGCGCCGCCTTGTGGCTGTCGGCGACCGCGCGCAGCGCCCGGCCGATGCGCGTGCGCTGGAAGAACACCGCGAGCGCCGCGACCATCAGCCCGGCGATCACCGCGGCGGCGATGTCGAGCTTCTGGAAGGTGACGCGCCCGCCCAGCATCTGCACGTCGATGGCGCCGCGCGGCAGGAAGAGCTCGCTGGTGATCATCGCCTTGGGCCGGCCGCCGAAGATGAACTCGCCCAGCCCGATGATCAGGTAGGTGATCCCGAACGTCGCCATGAACAGGATGATGTCCGGCTGGTTGACCAGCGGGCGCAGCACGACGCGCTCGATGCTCCAGGCCAGCGCGTACATCACGCCCACGGTGAGCACGAGGGCGAGCAGGGCGGGCACGCCGTTCTCGTGCAGCCCGACCAGCGTGAGGGCCGCGAAGACGACCATGATGCCCTGCGCGAAGTTGAACACGCCCGACGCCTTGAAGATCAGCACGAAGCCCAGCGCGATCAGCGCGTAGAGGACGCCCGCGACCGTGCCCTCCCACAGCACCTGCACGAGCAGGTCGGGCATGTCGGCCATCTGCACGAAGGGATCGACGAAGACGTTGTAGAGCATCCGCGCGCCCCTCAGTGCCCGACGCCGAGATAGGCGTCGATGACCCGCCGGTCGGCCTTCACCTCGGCTGGCGTGCCGTCGGCGATCTTGCGCCCGTAGTCGAGCACCACGACGCGGTCGGACAGGTCCATGACCACGCCCATGTCATGCTCGATCAGCGCGATCGTCGTGCCGTACTGCCTCACCACGTCGAGGATGAAGCGGCACATGTCCTCCTTCTCCTCGAGGTTCATGCCCGCCATCGGCTCGTCGAGCAGCAGCAGCTCGGGCTCCATCGCCAGCGCCCGGCCCAGCTCGACGCGCTTCTGCAGCCCGTAGGGCAGGCGCCCGACCGGCGTCTTGCGGATGTGCTCGATCTCGAGGAACTCGATGATCCCCTCGACGAACCTGCGGTGCTCGATCTCCTCGCGCATCGCCGGCCCGTGCCGCCAGACCTGCCAGAAGAACGGCACCTTCATCCTGAGCAGCCGCCCGGTCATGATGTTGTCGAGCGTCGACATGCCGCGGAACAGCGCGATGTTCTGGAAGGTGCGCGCGATGCCCTGCTCGGCGGCCTCGTGCGGGCGCATCTGCCGGCGCTCGACGCCGCGATAGGTGATGCGGCCCTGCTGCGGCTGGTAGAAGCCGTTGATGCAGTTGAGCATCGAAGACTTGCCCGCGCCGTTGGGCCCGATGATCGCGCGGATCTCGCCCTTGCGCACGTCGAAGGACACGTCGGTCAGCGCCTTGACGCCGCCGAAGGCGAGCGAGATGCCGTCGACCGACAGCAGCGTCTCGCCGGGGCGCGGCGCGGCGGCGCTCATTCCGCGGCCTCGCGCCGGGCCGTCGCGCCGGCCTGCGGCATGTCCCTGACCTCGAGGTCCGCCTCGATGCGGCCCTTGCGGCCGTCCTCGAAGGTGACGTCGGTGGCGATGCGCCCGCGCGCCTCGCCCGCGTAGACCGCCTCGACCAGCGGCGCGTAGCGCTCGGCGATGAAGCCGCGGCGGACCTTGCGCGTGCGCGTGAGCTCGCCGTCGTCGGCGTCGAGCTCCTTGTGCAGCACGATGAAGCGCCGGATCGCGGAGCCGGCGAGCGCGGGGTCCGCGGCGAGGTCGGCGTTCACGCGCGCCACGCAGTCGGCGACCAGGTCCAGGACCTCCGGCCGCGCCGCGAGCTCCTGGTACGAGGCGTAGGCGATGCCGCGGCGCTCCGCCCAGTTGCCGACCGCCTCGAGGTCGATGTTCACGAAGGCGGAGGCGAAGGGCCGGTCGGCGCCGAAGGCGACGGCCTCCTTCACGTAGGCGAAGAACTTGAGCTTGTTCTCGATGTATTTCGGCGCGAACAGCGCGCCGCCGGAGAGGCGGCCGACGTCCTTCGCGCGGTCGATGATGCGCAGGTGCCCGTCGGAGTCGAAGATGCCGGCGTCGCCGGTGCGCAGCCAGCCATCGGCCGTCTTGGCGTCGCGCGTGGCGTCCTCGTTCTTGTAGTAGAGCTTGAACACGCCCGGGCTGCGGACCAGCACCTCGCCGCTCTCGGCGAGGCGGATCTCGACGCCCGGCGCCGCCGGCCCGACCGTGTCGACCTTGATCTGGCCGTCGGGCTGCAGGCAGATGAACACGCTCGCCTCGGTCATGCCGTAGAGCTGCTTCAGGTTGAGGCCGAGCGAGCGGTAGAAGGCGAAGAGGTCGGGGCCGATCGCCTCGCCCGCGGTGTAGCCCACGCGCATGCGGCCGAGGCCCAGCACGTTCTTGAGCGGCGCGTAGACCAGCCACTCGCCGAGCCGGTAGAGCAGCCTGTCGGCCGCGCCGACCGGCCTGCCGTCGAGGATGTCGATGCCGACGCGCCGCGCGTGGTCCATGAAGAAGCGGTACATCGCGCGCTTGGGCGCGCTGGCGTCCTCCATGCGGATCGTCACCTGCGTCAGCAGGTTCTCGAAGATGCGCGGCGGGGCGAAGAAGAAGGTCGGCCCGATCTCCTTCAGGTCGTTCATGACCGTCGCGCCGGATTCCGGGCAGGCGACGCAGAAGCCCGAGATCAGCGCCTCTCCGTAGGAGAAGACATGGTCGCCGACCCAGGCCATGGGCAGGTAGGCGAGGATCTCGTCCGCCTCCCCCAGCCGGTCGAAGGCGACGGCGTTGACGCAGGTCGTCAGCACGTTGTCGTAGGTGAGCATCACGCCCTTGGGCTGGCCCGTCGTGCCCGAGGTGTAGAGCATCACCGCGATGTCGCCGCCCGCGCCCTGCGCGACCTCGCGCGCGACGAGGCCCGGGTCGCGCGCGAGCGCCGCGCGGCCGGCCTCCATCAGCGCCTCGAGCGAGTCGAGCCGCGCGTGGTCGTAGTCGCGCAGCCCGCGCGGGTCGTCGTAGACGATGCGCTCGAGCGCCGGCGCGCGCGCGCCGATCGAGAGCAGCTTGTCGACCTGCTCCTGGTCCTCGGCGACCGCGATCCGCGCCTCGCCATGGCCGAGCACGAAGCCCATCTCGTCGGCGACCGCGTCCTGGTAGACGGGCACGGGGATGGCGCCGAGGCATTGCGCGGCGCAGATCGCGCCGTAGAGCAGGGGGCGGTTGTCGCCGACGATCGCCAGCGTCTGGCCGCGGCGCAGGCCAAGCCCGTGCAGCCCCGCCGCGATGGCGTGGACGTCGTCGCGCCAGGCGCGCCAGGTCCAGGTCTGCCAGATGCCGAGGCGCTTCTCGCGGAAGGCGGGCCGGCCGGCGCGCCGGGCCATCGCCGCGTCGAGCAGCTTGGGGAAAGTGTCGGCGGCGCTCACGCGCGCCTCCTGGCCCTGGCCCCGGCTCGGGCGTCTCGCGACAAGGACGGCACCTGTCTCCTCCCGTGCTCCCCGGGGCCTGGTCGGCCCTCTTCGCGGTCGGGGGAGCGTTT
>CANMWW010000066.1 GCA_947500965.1 Alphaproteobacteria bacterium | reverse complement strand
GATCGGGTACATGACGAAGCCGTACTGGCTGTAGAGCACCTCGTCGCCGGGGCCGGCATAGGCCTTCACCAGCAGCGCGATGAGCTCGTCGGATCCCGCGCCGCAGACGACGCGCGCGGGGTCGAGGCCGAAGCGACGCGCGATCGCATCGCGCAGCGCGGACGCGCCGCCATCGGGATAGCGGTGCAGGCTGGCGGCCTGGGCCGCGTAGGCCTCCATCGCCCGCCTGCTCGGGCCCAGCGCGCCCTCGTTCGAGGAGAGCTTGATCACGCGCGCGGCGCCGGCGACGGAGGACTTGCCGCCGACATAGGGCTCGATCTCCATCACGCCGGGGCGGGGAACGGGAGAGGTCATGGCGTGGTCACCCTTGTCCGGGGTCTGCGGGAAGTCATGGCGCGACGCGCGAGCGACTCAGCCGCGCGGCAGGTCGAGCGGCACCGCGTAGCCGCCCGCGACGCGCAGGCTGGCATGCTCCGCGGCCTCGGCGGCGGCGGCGGCGAGGCGCGGGTCGCCAGGCTCGACATAGGTGGCGACCTCGACCAGCTGCAGCGAGCCGCCGCCGGGATCGTCGATCGACGCGGGGAATCCCGTCACGGCGAGGCCGTGCTTCTCGAGCGCCACGCGCAGCCGGGCCTGGCTGATCTCGGCGCGCGTCTCGGCGATGACGAAGCCGCGGTCCTCGCCCGAGGGATCGAAGTCCTGGCGGCCGACGAGCAGCGCGGCGCCCGCGCGGTGGTCGCGCGCGAAGGGCAGGCGCGCGATCACGACCAGGCGCGGCTCCGGACCCGTGCCGAGGCTGCGCCACCACGGATCGTCGGGCATGTCCTCGGCGAGCGGCACGAGCGCGACCTGGGCGCGGTTCTCGGTCACCGCGCGGATGGCCTGCGCGATGGAGGACGAGGGCTGCAGCGCGGTCAGCATCCCGAAATGGTCGCGCGCGAGCTCGATGCCCGCGCCACCGGCGGCCGCGCTGGCCACCGCGACGGAGAAAGGCCCCTGCTGGCGGCTCGACGCGGTCATGATCTCGCGCCAGATCCGCACCACGACGCTGGGGTCCATGTCGCCGTGGTGGCGCGCGACGAGGCGCCGCAGCACCGCCGCCTCGCGGCCCGGGCGCAGGATCGCGCCGCCGGTGCCCTTGGCCCGCCGCACGCCGGCGACGAGTGCGGCGCGCGCCATCAGCGCGTCGTGGATGCGATGGTCCAGCGCGTCGATCTCGCGTCGTATGTCGTCAAGCGGTCTTGGCGTCTCGTCCATGGGCCATGCGGATTTCGCTGCCGCCCCGAGATATCCGCAAGCCACGACGAAAGCAAATGCTGGCCTTGAACGCTGGGGGTGGGGGTGCAATCCTTCCGGCCCTTTCACCGTCCCTTAGCAATTTCCCCGCGCATGACGATTTCTTCGCCGAAGATTTCGCTCACGCCGCCGCCGGTCCTGCCGGGGGAGCGTTTCGTCATCCCGGCGGACGATCCCCTGCCGCTCGACAATGGCGGGCGGTTGGGCCCGGTGACCATCGCCTATCGCACCTATGGCCGGCTCGACGAGCGCAAGGCCAACGCGGTGCTGGTCTGCCACGCCCTCACGGGCGACCAGTTCGTCGCCGAGACCCATCCCGTGACCGGAAAGCCCGGCTGGTGGGAGACGCTGGTCGGCCCGGGCCGCGTGCTCGACACCGACCGGTTCTTCGTCATCTGCGCCAACGTGATCGGCGGCTGCATGGGGACGACGGGGCCGAAGGAGGCCGACCCGGCGACGGGCAGGCCCTACGGCCTGTCCTTCCCCGTCATCACCATCGGCGACATGGTCCGCGCCCAGAAGCGCCTCGTCGAATCCCTGGGCATCGAGAGCCTGTTCTGCGTCGTCGGCGGCTCGATGGGTGGCATGCAGGTGCTGCAATGGGCGACGGCGCATCCCGAGATGGTGTTCTCGGCGATGCCGATCGCGACGGCGGCGCGCCACTCCGCGCAGAACATCGCGTTCCACGAGGTGGGCCGCCAGGCGATCATGGCCGACCCCGAATGGTGCGGCGGCGCCTATGCCGAGCGCGGCACGCGCCCGCATCGCGGCCTCGCCGTGGCCCGCATGGCGGCGCACATCACCTACCTGTCGGAGACCGCGCTGCACCGCAAGTTCGGCCGGAACCTGCAGGACCGCGACGCGCTGAGCTACGGCTTCGGCGCCGACTTCCAGGTCGAGAGCTACCTGCGCCACCAGGGCTCGACCTTCGTCGAGCGGTTCGACGCGAATTCCTACCTCTACATCACGCGCGCCATGGACTACTTCGACCTCGCGCGCGACTTCGGCGGCCAGCTCGCCAACGCCTTCCGCGGCAGCCGCGCGCGCTTCTGCGTCGTCAGCTTCACCTCGGACTGGCTGTTCCCCACCTCGGAGAGCCGCGCCCTCGTGCACGCGCTCAACGCCGCGGCGGCGAACGTGAGCTTCGTCGAGATCCCCACCGACAAGGGCCACGACGCGTTCCTGCTCGACGAGCCCGAGCTGTTCAAGGTGCTCGGCGGCTTCGTCGAGGGCTGCGCCGAGCGCCGCGGGCTGAAGCGCTGATGGCGACGCCCATGCAGCTCGTCGGCGCCCATCCGCGCGCCAACATCCGCGTCGACCTGCAGGTCATCGCCGACATGATCGAGCCCGGCACCCGCGTGCTCGACGTCGGCTGCGGCGACGGGCAACTGCTCGACTACCTCGTGCATTTCCGCCAGGTCGACGGGCGCGGCATGGAGATCAGCCAGGCCGGCGTGAACAACTGCGTCGCGCACGGCCTGTCGGTGATCCAGGGCGACGCGGACACCGACCTCAAGGACTACCCGTCCGACGCCTTCGACTACGTGATCCTGTCGCAGACGCTGCAGGCGACCCACGACCCGCGCGAGGTGCTGATGCAGCTCGTGCGCATCGGCCGCCGCGCGATCGTGAGCTTCCCGAACTTCGGCGCCTGGCACGTGCGCCTCAAGCTGCTCTGGTCGGGCAAGATGCCGGTGACGGATTCCTACGACGTCGCCTGGTACGAGACGCCGAACATCCACCTCTGCACGATCGACGACTTCGCGGAGCTGTGCTCGGACGTCGGCATCACGATCGAGCGCGGCATGGTGCTCGACGCCGCGGGCCGCCCGCGCGCGCTGCGCGCGCCGGGCTTCCTCGCCAACCTGCTCGGCGAGCAGGGCCTCTTCGTCCTCGGCCGGCGGGCCTGAGCCCGCCTCGCGCTCAGCCGTCCCGGCGGCCGGCCGGGGCGTCGCGCCTCCATGGCCCCGCGAGGGCCGGGCGCGACGGCGCGAGCAGCGGGCGGCGCCGCGCGGCGCCGGGCACGTAGAGGGTCTTCGAGGCCTCGACCAGCACGACGCCGGCGAAGCGCTCGAACCAGCGCCGGCCGACGCGCTCCCAGGCGCGGGCCGAGCTCAGCAGCGGGCGCGAGGCGAAGGGGGGCGCGAAGAGCGCCGGCGCCCTGACCGTGGGAGTGAAGAGGTTGTCCCGCAGCAGCCGCGAGAGCTGGCCCGCGGAGTAGGGCTGGCCATGGCCGAAGGGCGTGGAGTCGACCCGCGCCCAGATCCCGCGGCGGTTCGGGACGACGAACACCGCGCGGCCCGGCCCCGACAGCACGCGCCAGACCTCGCGCAGCAGCGGGCGCAGCTGCTCGGCATGCTCCAGCGCGTGGACGACCAGGATCCGGTCGACCGAGGCGTCCGGAAGGGGAAGCGCGGCCTCGTCGACCAGCGCGGCGAGGTTAGCCCCCTCGGGCGGCCAGCGCATCACGCCTTGCCCCGCCGGCATGAGCGCCAGGACGCGCTCGGCCTCGCCCGCGAAGCCCCGCAGGTAGGGCGGCGCGTAGCCGATCCCCGCGAGGCGCAGGCCCGCCAGGTCCGGCCAGATCTCGCGCAGCCGCCCGCGTATCGCCTCGCGGGCGGTCCGCCCGAGCGGGGTGGCGTAGAAGTCGCGCAGGTCGACGACGTCGGCGGACATGGCCCGTGCATCCTACGACATCGCGCGCCCGCGCGCCGCCCGCGACGCAGGGTTGCGGCGCCCCGCGCCCATCGGGCAAAACCGTGGCGGGGAGGCCTCGTGGAACTCATCAACCAGCTCGTCTTCCAGCTGATCTTCGTCGCCGCGCTGCTCGTCGCGGCGAGCATCCTGCTCGTCACCGTGTCGGCGCGCATCGGCGCGCCGCTGCTGCTCGTCTTCCTCGGCATCGGCATGCTGGCGGGCGAGGACGGGATCGGCGGGATCCGCTTCGACGACTTCCGCCTCACCTACCTCGTCGGCTCGATCGCGCTGGCGATCATCCTCTTCGACGGCGGGCTGCGCACGCCGCGCTCCGCCTTCCGCATCGCCCTCGCCCCCGCCTTCAGCCTCGCGACCTTCGGCGTCCTGGTCACCGCCGCGATCGTCGGCGTCGTGGCGAGCCTCGCGCTCGGCTTCGGCTGGCTGCCCGGCCTGCTTGTCGGCGCCACGGTCGCGTCGACCGACGCCGCGGCGGTGTTCCTGCTGCTGCACGCGCGGGGCACCGAGCTGTCGAAGCGCGTCAGCGCGACGCTGGAGATCGAGTCCGGCATCAACGACCCGATGGCGATCTTCCTGACCATCACCTGCATCGAGCTGATCGGCGCGCAGGGGGCGGGGCTCGACGCCGTGCGCATCGCCGAGAGCTTCCTCGTCCAGATGTTCGGCGGCGCCGCGATCGGCGTCCTCGGCGGGTATTTCCTGCTCTGGCTCGTGAACCGCGTCGACATCGCCGCCGGGCTCTACCCGATCCTGGCCGCCGCGGTGGCGCTCACCGTCTTCGCCGGCGCGCAGCTGATCGACGCCTCGGGCTTCCTCGCCATCTACCTCGCCGGCCTCGTTCTCGGGAACAACCGGCACCGCGCGCAGCAGGTGATCAGCCGCTTCCACGACGGGCTCGCCTGGCTCGCGCAGATCTCGATGTTCCTGCTCCTCGGCCTGCTGGTCACGCCCTCGAGCCTGCTCGCCAACTGGCGGGCCGAGATCGTGATCGCGCTGGCGCTGGTCCTCGTCGCCCGCCCGGTCGCCGTCTTCGCCGGCCTCGCGCCGTTCCGCTTCGGCTGGCGCGAGCGCAGCTTCATCGCGTGGGTCGGCCTGCGCGGCGCGGTGCCGATCTTCCTCGCCTCGATCCCCGTCATGGCGGGCCTGCCCGAGGGCATGACGATCTTCAACGTCGCCTTCGTCGTCGTGATCGCGTCGCTGCTCCTCCAGGGCTGGACCGTCGCGCCCGCGGCGCGCTTCCTCGGCATCGAGCTGCCGCCCGCGCCCGAGGCGCCGGAGCGCCACGGCATCGACCTCCCGCTCTCCACCGACCGCGAGGCCGCCAGCTGGAGCGTCGCCCCGGGAAGCCCCGCGCTCGACCCGCGCTTCGCGGAGCTCGTCCTGCCGCGGCGCACGCGCATCATCGCGGTCATCCGCGAGGGCACGGTGATGAACCGGGCCACGCTCGAGCGCCTCGCGCCCGACGACCTGGTCATCGCCCTCGCGCCGCCGCAGCACGTCATCGCGCTGGACCGCCTCTTCGCCACGCCCAAGCGGCACGCGGCGCCCGGCGGCGGCGGGCCAGGCGAGTTCTCCTTCCGCGGCGACGTCGCGCTCGCCGAGGTCTCCGCGCTCTACGGCATCGACTTCGGCGTCGACGACGGCACGCAGACGCTCGACGCCTTCCTGAGGGCGCGGCTCGCCGGCGAGCCCGTGGTCGGCGACAGGATCGAGCTTGGCGCGCTCGAACTGGTGGTGCGCGAGGTCGAGCGCGGGCATATCCTGCGCGCCGGCCTCGCCATCGAGGTCGCGGACGAGGAAATGGCCGGCATGGCGCGGCTGGCGCGCCGCCTTGGCCGCGCGCTGCGCCGCGGCATCGGGAGGGACGCATGACGCTCGAGATCGTCCGCCTGCCGGCGCTGTCGGACAACTATGTCTGGCTGCTGCGCGAGCCGCGCTCCGGCATGGTCGGCGTGGTCGATCCCGCGGACCCGGCGCCGGTGCGCGCGGCGCTCGCGGCGCGCGGCTGGCGCCTGTCGCGGATCCTCAACACCCACCACCACGCCGACCATGTCGGCGGCAACCGGGCGCTCAAGGAGGAGTTCGGCTGCGAGGTCGTGGGCCCGCGCGCGGACAGCGCGCGCATCCCGTGCATCGACCTCGCGCTGGGCGACGGCGACCGCCTGGCCTTCGGCGAGGAGGAGGCCGTCGTGCTCGACGTGCCCGGCCATACGCGCGGGCACGTCGCCTTCCACTTCCCGCGCGCGCGCGCGCTGTTCTGCGGCGACACGCTCTTCGCGCTGGGCTGCGGGCGCATGTTCGAGGGCACCGCGCCGCAGATGTGGGCGTCGCTCTCGAAGCTGCGCGCCCTGCCCGACGAGACGATGGTGCACTGCGCCCACGAGTACACGCAGTCCAACGCGCGCTTCGCGCTGCACGTCGACGGCGCGAACGCCGAGCTCGTCGCGCGCGCAGCCTTCGTCGATGCCCAGCGCGCGCGCGGCGAGGCGACCGTGCCCTCGCCGCTCGGCCTCGAGAAGCGCACCAACCCGTTCCTGCGCGCCGACGACCCGGCGCTCGCCCGCGCCCATGGCCTCGACCCGGCGGATCCCGCCGCGGTCTTCGGCTTCCTGCGCGGGAGCAAGGACAAGTTCCGCTGACGACGCGTTCCCAGGGAAAGGACCAGACGCAGATGAAGCTCCACTACTCCCCGCTCTCGCCGTTCGTGCGCAAGGTGATGGTCGTCGCGATCGAGAACGGGCTCGATGGCCGCATCGAGAAGGTCACGCAGGCGGTGAACCCGGCCTCGCCCAACCGCGAGCTCGCTCGCCACAACCCGCTGATGAAGATCCCGGCGCTGGAGACCGACGACGGGCTGCAGCTGGTCGAATCCAAGGTCATCGCGCAGTACCTCGACGCGCTCGGAAGCGGCAGGCTCGTCCCCGCCTCCGGCCGCGCGCGCTGGCAGGCGCTGCGCATGGAGGCGATCGCCGACGGCATCGCGGACGCCGGCATCCTCGTGCGCTACGAGCAGGCGATGCGCCCCGCGGGGCTGCAGTGGAAGGAATGGATCGACGGGCAGCTCGCGAAGATCGGCAATGCGCTCGACCTGCTCGAGGCGGAGGCCGCGTCGCTCGAGGGCCCGCTCGACCTCGGCAAGGTCGCGGTGGCCTGCGCCCTCGACTGGATGGAGTTCCGCGACGTCGTCCCGGGCGCGCGCGCGTCCCGGCCGCGGCTCTTCGCCTGGCTCGACAAGGCGAACCGCGAGCACGCCTCGCTCGGCGCGACGAAGCCGAAGTGAAGCCCGCGGAGATCGTCGCCGCCCTCGGGATGAAGCCGCATCCCGAGGGCGGCCACTACGCGGAGACGTTCCGCCACGTCCCGGCCGATGGCGGGCGCGGCGCGATGACCGCGATCTACTTCCTGCTCGCGGCCGGCGAGGTGTCGCGCTGGCATCGCGTCGACGCGGCGGAGATCTGGCACTGGCATGCCGGCGCGCCACTGGTGCTGACGACGTCGCCCGACGGGCACGACGCCGAGGCGCGCTGGCTCGGGCCCGACCTCGCCGCGGGCCAGCGCCCGCAGCTCGTGGTGCCCGCCGGCCACTGGCAGGCCGCGGAGAGCCTCGGCGCCTGGACGCTGGTCGGCTGCACGGTCGGGCCGGCCTTCGAGTTCTCCGGCTTCGAGCTCGCGCCGCCGGACTGGCGGCCCGTGCCGCGGCCGCGGCAGGGGCGCTGACGCCCCCGGCTCAGCGCCGCGGGCGGAAGCGCTCGTCGATCTCCACCTGCCAGCCCTGCGCGAGCCGGTTGGTCTCGTTCGCCATCCCGACCACCGCCATCAGCTCGCCGAACATCGCGTCGCTCATCCCGGCCTTGCGCGCCGCGGCCGAATGCGAGGCGATGCAGTAGCCGCAGCCATTCGAGGCGCTGACCGCGAGGTAGAGCATCTCCTTCACGAGCGGGTCGAGCGCGCCCGGCGCCATCACCTGCTTCAGCGACTCCCATGTCCGGCGCAGCGACGCAGGGTCGTTGGCGAGGACCTTCCAGAAGTTGTTGATCCAGTCGACGCGGCGCGTCGCCATGATGTCGTCGTAGACGGCCTTCACCTCGGGCGAGGCCTCCTCGTATTCGACCATGCGCATGATGTCCTCCCGTCGCGGAGGCGAAGCATGCGCGGGCCGCGCGCGCCGCGCCAGAGCGGCGCGGCCTCGGCGGCGTCAGCCGAAGGTCGCGGCGGTGATGCTGCGATACCAGGCCTCGCCGTTATGCGCCTCCATCTCGCGCTGCCGCGCGTCGGGGTTGCGGGGCGTGACGCCGCCGGAGTTCGGCGTCTCGACGAAGCCGTCCGACCCGGCGCGGAAGATGCCGACGACGGAGATGCCGTAGTCGTCGCCGACCAGGCTGTAGCAGGTGTT
>CANMWW010000065.1 GCA_947500965.1 Alphaproteobacteria bacterium | reverse complement strand
GACGCACGAGGCGGTGAACGCGCATTGCGACGTGCTCGTCGCCGGCGCCGGGCCCGCTGGCCTCGCCGCGGCACATGCGCTCGCCGCGTCGGGGCTGCGCGTGATCCTCGCCGACGACGGCGAGGAGCCGGGCCTCGCCGCGCTGGACGGCCTCGACGCGTCCATCGGCGCGGAGCGGCCGATGGAATGGGCGCGACGCCTCGCCGCCGGGTTCGATGCCGCGCCGGGATGCATGCGCCTTTCCCGCGCGATGGTCGTGGGCCTCCACGACCACGGCTTCGCGCTCGCGGTGGAGCGCGCGCCTTCCCCGGGGCTCGACGAGAGGCTCTGGCGCATCCGCGCGCGGCGCATCCTGCTCGCGACCGGCGCGATCGAGCGGCCGATCGTCTTCTCCGGCAACGACCGCCCCGGCGTGATGTCGCTCTCGGCCGTGCGACGCTACGCCGACCGCTTCGGCGTGGCGTGCGGGCGCGGCGTCGCGGTCTTCGCGAACAACGACGCGGCCTACGCCGACGCGGCGCGCCTCAAGCGCCTGGGCGTGCAGGTCGGCGCCATCGTCGATCCGCGCCCGCATGCAGGCGCCGCGGCGCTCGAGCTCGCGGCGCGCCTCGGCATCGCGCCGATCCTCGGCCACGCGGTCGTCGATGTCGCGGGGCGGCAGGTCGAGGCCGCGCGCATCGCGCCGCTCGACGACCCGGATCGCACGCGCAGCCTCGATTGCGACGTCGTCGCGGTCTCGGGCGGCTGGACCCCGCTCGCGCATCTCCACGCGCAGGCCGGCGGGCAGGTCGGGCACGATGCGCGGCTGGCCGCCTTCCTGCCCGTCGCCGACGGCAGGGCAACGCTCGCCGCTGGCGCCTGCGCCGGCGAGACGACGCTGCGCGGCGCGATCGCGGGGGCGCTCGCGGCGGCGTCGCGCCTCGCCGCGGCGCTTGGACGGCGCGTCCCGGACGCCGAGGATCCCGACATCCTCGTCGCCGACGAACTCGACCCGGCGCCGGGCGGCCTCTTCGAGGCGCCGCGTCGCGCGGGCGGCGGCAAGGCCTTCGTCGACCTCGCCGCCGACGTGACATCGGCGGACATCAGGCTCGCGGTCCGCGAGGGCTTCGACCGCATGGAGCTGATGAAGCGCTACACGACCTGCGGCATGGCGCCGGACCAGGGCAGGCATTCCGGGGCGAACGCCGCCGCGATCCTCGCCGGCGCGCGCGGCGACGAAGCGGGGATGCCCGCGCCGACCACGTTCCGCCCGCCCTTCGCGCCGGTCGCCTTCGGCACGCTCGCGCCGCGCGAGGGCTGGTTCGTGCTGCCGGCGCGCGAGACGCCGCTGACCGCGTGGCATGTCGGGGCGGGCGCGCGGATCTACGATGTCGGCGGCAACTGGCGCCGGCCCGGCTACTACCCGCGCGGCGCGGAGACGCTCGACGAGGCGACGGCGCGCGAATGCCGGGCCTGCCGCGGCGCCGTCGCGGTCTACGACTCCAGCCCGCTCGGCAAGTTCGAGTTCGCCGGCCGCGACGTCGTCGCCTTCCTCGAGCGCATGTACTGCAACGCCTGGGCTGACCTCGCGCCGGGCACCGGGCGCTACGGCGTCATGCTGCTGGAGGACGGGCGGATCTTCGACGACGGCGTCGCCTTCCGCCTCGCCGCGGATCGCTTCCTCGTCACCACGACGACGGGCAACGCCGAGGCCGCGCATGCGCGCTTCGAGTACCACCGGCAGGTCGCGTGGCCCGGGCTCGACGTGCGCCTCGTGCCGGTCACCTCGCAATGGGCCGACGTCGTGCTGTGCGGGCCGCGCGCGCGCGAGGTGCTTGCCGCGGCCGTCACCGACATCGACCTCTCGCGCGAGGCCTTCCCGTTCATGGCGATCCGCGAGGGGCGCGTGGCGGGGATCCCGGCGCGCGTCGCGCGGGTGAGCTTCACCGGCGAGCTCAGCTTCGAGGTCATGGTGCCCGCGCGCCGCGCGCTCGAGCTCTGGACCGCGCTGCTCGCCGCCGGCGCCGCGCATGGAATCGAGCCGCTCGGCTCCGAGGCGAACCACGTCCTGCGCATCGAGAAGGGCTTCATCTCGGTCGGCCACGAGGCCGACGGCATCGCTGACCCCTACGACCTCGGCATGAAGTGGATCGTCGCCGCCGGCAAGCCGGACTTCGTCGGCAAGCGCGCGCTCGAGCGCAACATCGCCGACCCGGCGCCGCGCCCGCAGCTCGTCGGCCTGCTCGCCGCCGACCCGGCCTGCGTCCTGCCCGAGGGCGCGCAGGTCCTCGACGCCACCGGCCCGCGTGGCCGCGGCTACGTGACCGCGAGCTGCATGAGCCCCGCGCTCGGCCGCTCCATCGCGCTTGGGCTGGTGGAGGACGGCAGGCGGCTGCTTGGCACGGAGGTCGATCTCTTCGCCCCGTCGGGCGAGCGGATGCGCGCGACGCTCGTGCGCCCGGTCTTCCTCGACCCGAAGGGCGAGAGGATGCGGGCATGAGCGCGGCGCGGATCGAGCCGATCGGGCCGGAGCGGCTGGTCGTCATCGACGGCGACGTGCCGGACGGCGCGCTGGCCGGCCTCTCGACGCTGCGCCTCGGGCCGCGCGAGCATCTCGTGCTCGACGCGGAGGCCTCCGCGCTGCCGCCGCTCGGCGGCGCGCTCGCGATCGACGTGGGCGACGCGCACGAGGGCTGGACGCTGTCCGGGCCGGGCGCCGCGCGGCTGCTGGCGAAGGCCTGCACGCTCGACCTCGCGCTCGTGCGGCCGGGCGAGGCGACACGCACGGCGATGGCGGGCGTGCCGGCGATCCTGCGCCGCGTCGACCCCGAGGCGTGGGAGCTGCGCGTCGACCGCGGCTACGCGGCCTGGCTGGAGGCCTGGCTGCGCTCGCTCCAGGACGTGGCCTAGGTCACCTGCGCGCGGCGTAGCTGCGCTCCAGCCGCCCGAAGGCGAGCGAGAGCGCGAAGCACACGGCGAAGTACACGACCGCGACCGTGATCCAGACCTCGTAGATCCGGGTGGTGGAGACGGCGACGTCGGTCGCCATGAAGGTCAGTTCCTGGATCGAGACCAGCGAGACGATCGAGGAATCCTTCACCAGCGAGACGAACTGGTTGCACATCGGCGGGATAGTGCGCGCGATCGCCTGCGGCAGGATGACCTTGGTCAGCACGTGCCGGCGACCGAGGCCCATCGAGGCGGCGGCCTCCCACTGGCCGCGCGGGATGGACTCGATGCCCGCGCGCACGATCTCCGCGATGTAGGCGGCCTCGAACAGGGCGAGGCACAGCAGGCCGGCGACGAAGTTCTCGACCAGCCGCGGATCCCCGAACAGGAACCCCAGCGTCGCGCGCATCTCCGGCGACAGCGCCGCGATCCGCGCCTCGAGGCCGAGCTGCGGCACGATCTGGCTCGAGAGGAAGAAATAGAGGACGAAGATGATGACGAGCGGCGGCGTGTTGCGCATCAGCTCGACGTAGCTGCGCGCGACGAGGCGCAGGAACGGGTCGCGCGCCGTGCGCATCAGGCCGATGCCGAACCCGATCGCCGTCGCGAGCACCATGCCGAACACGGTCAGGCGGACGGTGTTGAACAGCCCGTGCAGGAGGATGTTCGCGACCCAGGACTGCGAGGCGTCGTCCCAGCGCAGGAAGAACTGGGGGACCGGCGCCCAGTTCCAGCGGTAGTTGTTGAGCTGGCTCACCCGCCACGCGAACCAGATCGCCGCCGCGCCCGCGAGGACGAGCAGGATCCAGTCGAGCTTGCCGAGGCGCTTCCTCGGGGCGGGGGGCGGCGGACGCGTCATGGCGCGGGGACAGCCGGGAGGCGGCGCGCCGCCTCCCGGTGCCATCCTGCCCGGCTCAGCCCTGCGCCACCTGGCTCGCCCACTCGCGGGTCTCGAACCAGTAGGCGCGACGGGCCTTCAGGAACCCGTCGGCATGGCGCGCCTTCACCCACTCGTTGAGGACCGCGAGGGTCGTCGGGTCGTTCTTGCGCATCGCGATGCCTTCGCGCTGCGGCTCGAACGGCTCCTTGAAGGGCACGTACATCGCCGTCGGGTTGTTGAGCGCCGAGAACATCGGGCGCGGCGCCGAGGCGACCCAGGCATGGGCGCGGCCGTTGAGGACCTCCTGCTCGGCCTGGGCGTCGTCGTCGAACTGGCGGACGGTCGCCTTGGGCGCGAGGCGGCCCAGCACGCCCGCGACGGTCGTGCCGCGGCGGCAGGTCAGCGTGTAGTCGGGCCGGTCGAAGTCGGCGACCTTGGTGTGGTTCGGGGCGATCTTCGAGTTGGCGACGATCAGCAGGCCCGAGGTCGAGTAGGCCTCGCTGAAGTCGACCTGCTCGAGGCGCGGCGCGGTGATCGACATGCCGCCGATGATGAAGTCGAAGCGGCCGGCGAGGAGCGCGGGGATGATGCCGTCCCACTGGGTCGGCATGGGCTCGTACTTGACGCCGAGGTCCTGCGCGAGGCGGTTGCCGACATCGAGCTCGAAGCCGATCAGGCCGCCCTGCTTGTCGCGCATCGCCCAGGGGACGAAGGTCGAGAGCCCGGCGCGCAGCACGCCGCGCTGCTTGACCTGCTCGATGGCCGGGGCGCCCGAGGACTGGGCCCGGGCGAGCGCCGGCGCCGCGAGCGTGGCCGCCGCCGCGGCGATGAAGTTGCGTCTCTGCATTCTAGCCTCCTGCTGGTTGGTGGTTGTCGTGGTCGCGTGGTGGAGTCACGTCGGGCGCGCGAAGCGGCGCTCGAGCCGGGTCACGAGCAGCGAGAGCGTGAGCGTGACCGCGAGGTAGATCGCGCCGGTCGTCAGGTAGATCTCGTAGCTCAGGAACGTGTCCGAGACGAGGGTGCGCGCCTCGTTGAACAGGTCGAACATGGCGATCGCGCTGACGATCGCGGAATGCTTGATGAGCGAGATGCCGAGGCTGGTGAGCGGCGGCAGCATGATGCGCACGGCCTGCGGGATGATGACCAGCCAGTAGGACTGGGCGCGCCCGAGGCCGAGGCTCGCGGCGGCCTCCACCTGCCCGCGCGGCACCGACTGGATGCCGCCGCGGAAGATCTCGGCCGCGAAGGCGCCCTCGAAGACGGCCAGCGCGAAGATCGCGGCGAACCAGCGGTCGAGGCCGAGGATCGGCGCGAAGACGAAGTAGAGCAGGTAGATCTGCACGAGCAGCGGCGTGTTGCGCACCGCCTCGAGGTAGATGCGCGCGAGTCCGCGCGCGACCACGCTGCCGCTCATGCGGCAGAGCGCGGTGGCGAGGCCGATCGCGAGCGCGGCCACGAAGCTCACGGCCGAGATCTCCAGCGTCACGGCCAGGCCCTTGAGCAGCGGGCCCGGATAGAACTGGCCGTCGATGACGCGCACGACGAAGCGCGGGACCTGGTGCCATTTCCACGCGTAGTTCATCTGCGCGGCGCCATAGGCCACGCCGCCGACCACCGCCGCCGCGAACACGGCGAACTTGGTCCACGCGATCAGGCGCGAGGCGGAGGGGCTGGCGTCCATGGGGCGGGGATGGTCTTTCGCCGGGGTGGCCGCGTCAACCCGCGCGGCCCCTGGCGAGGCGCACGAGGTGGAGCTGCGTCGCCGCGTAGCCGCGGCGGACGTCGGCGATGCGCGGCCCGAGCTCGCGATGCAGCGCTGGCAGCGCGTGGAACGGCACGGACGGCACCGCGTGGTGCTCGGCGTGGAAGGCCATGTTCCAGGCCAGCCAGCGCAGCGGCGCGATTGTCAGCACGGTGCGCGTGTTGGCGAGCCAGTCCGCCACCTCCGGTCGTCCCACGTGCTCGGACATGCGGATCAGCCGCATCGCCGGCTCGCCGAGGATGCGCGGCAGGATCCAGAACTCGAGCGCCGCGAGGCTCCCCGTCGCGACCGACGCGGCCGCGATGGCGGCGTAGGCAAGCCACATCAGCGCCACCTCGCGGCGCGCGCCGGCGAGCCGGGCGGCGGGCAGGGATCGCAGTTCCTCCTGCGTGAAGCGTCCGAGCGGCAGGCGGACCAGGGTGGAGACGAGGCTGCGGAAGTAGGGCCAGGCGCTGGCATAGGCGAGGTAGCCGCCGAGCGTACCCGCGGTCGAGATCATCTCGGGGTCGCGGCCGGGCTGCTGGGTGAAGGCGTGGTGCTCCGCGTGCTCGAAGCGGAAATGCGTCGGCGGCAGGCCGAGCGCGAGGCCGCAGGCGCGCTCGACGGCGTCGTCGAGCCAGCGCGTGGCGAAGGCGCTGCCATGCGAGGTCTCGTGGAACGGCGCGAAGAGGTGCACGACGACCACGCCGTGCAGGAACATCGGCAGCAGCACCGCCCACTCGCCGCGCCACGCGTGGATCCAGGCCGCGCCGGCGCCGAGCAGCGCGAGGTGCGCCGCGAGGAAGAGGAGGCCCGGCCCGTCGCGCCGCGCGCTCAGCTCGCGCACGCGTGCGCGGCCGACGAGGTTGCGGATCTCCTGCTGGGACGCCATCGCCGCCGGCGCGTCAGCCGGCGCGCTGCCGGTACTTGAAGGCCTTGTCGAAGCGCCCGACGATGTACTCGCCGCAGGTCGTCGCCGGGTACTTCGCCTGCGACGCGTCGTCGAGCAGGTCGCGCGGGTCGATCACCGTGTCGAAGGACGGGTCGAAGAAGACCGCCACCGAGTAGCGCTCGCGCCCCGAGGTGTTGATCACGCGATGCGCGTTGGAGCTGAAGCGGTTGTTCGTCCAGCGCGCCATGAGGTCGCCGACGTTGATGACCAGCGTCCCGGGGATCGGGTGCGCTGTCACCCACTCGCCCGCCTTGTTGAGCACCTGCAGGCCGCCCGTCATGTCCTGCGAGAGCAGCGTGAGGCCGCCGTAGTCGGTGTGCGGCGCGACGCCGAACTGCTGCTCGCCGAGGTCGGGGGGCTGGGGCGGGTAGTAGACCATCGACCCGCGCGCGAGCGGCTTGGCGAAGTGCGGCACGAAGAAGTCGGCCGGGCGCCCGAGGCTCAGCGCGAAGCCGCGCAGCAGCCGGTTCCCGCAATCGAGGATGCTGTCGTAGTAGGCGGAGAGCACGCCGCGCATCTCCGGCATGAAGCCGGGCCAGTGGTTGGGCCCCATCAGCTTCTTGCCCGCCTTCACGTCCGGGTCGTCGGGCGGCAGCTCGAGGCCCCAGAGGAAGCTCTCCTTCAGGTCCACCCTGGCGCCCGCGTACATCTTGGACTGGCCGACCGCGAGCCAGCCGCGGTGGATCTCGTTGACGAGCACGCCGGCCTTCGTCTCCGGCGGCAGCGCGAAGAAGCGGCGGCTGGTCTCGAAGATCGCGTCGACCTGCTCCTGCGGCACGCCATGGTTGCTGACGTAGAAGAACCCGATGCGCTCGGCGGCCTCGCGCATGCGCGAGGCGACCTCCATGCGGGCGGCCTCGTCGGCGCTGCCGAGCCCGGACATGTCGATGACCGGGATCTCCTGGACGTCGATGCTGCGTGCGCTCGCGTAGGCCATTGTCCCTCGTCCTTCCCTGTCGGCGGCCGATGGCCGCGCGTCTCTAGGCTAGCGCCCCCCGGGGCGCGGCGTCATGGCGGCAGCGGCACCGCGCGCGGCGGCCGCGCGAAGACCCGCCGCACCATCGGCTCGAAGACCTCGAGCGGCGCCTCGGGCAGCCGCGGCGAGATCGTGTTCTGGTCGTATTTCGCGACGAACTCGGCGGTGGCCGCAAAGGCCGGGTGCCCGCGCCAGCGCTCGCGCGCGAAGCGGTCCGTGCCCTCCAGCTCGCGGCAATGCATGGACTGGAAGTACATGTGCCGCTCGAGGAGCCAGGTGTTCTCCTCGCTCAGGTAGGGCGCGAGCAGCTGCGCCGCGAACTGGCCGTGCGTCTTCGGGCAGGCGACGAAGCCGATGTCGTGCAGCAGCGCCATCACGACGTATTCCTCGTCGCGCCCGTCCTGCATCGCGAGCGTCGCCGACTGGATGCAGTGCCGGAAGTTGTTCACCTGGTAGCCGAAGCCCGGGTCGCCGGCGCTGGCCGCGAGCAGGCGCAGCGCCTGCGTCGCCTGCTGCTCGGCGTAGTAGGGGCCGCGCTGGGAGTTGAGCAGCGCCCAGTCGGCGGCGCGGAAGTCGTCCAGCGCCTCCTTCTCGACGTAGCGCCAGTCCTGGCGCAGCAGCGGCGTGCGCGCGCCGGTCATCGCCGCGTCTCCGCGAGCACGGCGGCGAGCGCCTCCAGCACCGCCTCGTCGTCCCCGGGCGTGCCGACCGCGACGCGCAGCTGCGTCCGCCAGTCGGGATGGCGCCAGTCGCGGACATGGACGCCGCGCGCCGCCAGCGCCTGCATCGCCGCCTGCGCGGGCACGCCGAGGTCGACCGAGACGAAGTTCGTGAAGGACGGATAGACCCGAAGCTGCATCCGGCGGAACCCCTCCGACAGCCGCGCGCGCCCGGCCGCGGTGGCGTCGAGCGAGGCGCGCAGGTGGTCCTCGTCGCCGAGCGAGGCGAGCGCCGCGGCCTGCGCCATCTCGGTGACGTTGAAGGTCATCTTGACGCGGCGCAGCGCCTCCGCCTCGACGCCCGAGCCGCAGAGCGCGTAGCCGATGCGCAG
>CANMWW010000064.1 GCA_947500965.1 Alphaproteobacteria bacterium | reverse complement strand
GCGGATATGCGAGCCGTCGACGTCCGCGTCGGTCATGATGATGATCTTGTGGTAGCGCGCCTTGTCGGGGTTGAAGTCCTCCCCGATGCTCGTGCCCAGAGCGGTGATCAGCGTGCCGATCTCGGCCGAGGACAGCATCTTGTCCTGGCGCGCGCGCTCGACGTTCAGGATCTTGCCCTTGATCGGCAGGATCGCCTGGAAGGCGCGGTTGCGGCCCTGCTTGGCGGAGCCGCCGGCGGAATCGCCCTCGACGATGAAGATCTCGGCCTTGCCCGCGTCGCGCTCCTGGCAGTCGGCGAGCTTGCCGGGCAGCGAGGCGAGGTCGAGCGCGCCCTTGCGCCGCGTCAGGTCGCGCGCCTTGCGCGCCGCCTCGCGCGCCACCGCGGCGTCGATCACCTTCTGCACCACGCGGCCCGCCTCGGCGGGGTGGCGCGCGAACCATTCCTCGAGCTGCTCGTTGCAGATGTTCTCGACGACGGGCCGCACCTCGGAGGAGACCAGCTTGTCCTTGGTCTGCGACGAGAACTTCGGGTCCGGCACCTTGCAGGACAGCACGCAGGTCAGGCCCTCGCGCGCGTCCTCGCCCGAGATCGCGAGCTTCTCCTTGCGCTTGGCCTGGTACTCGTCGGCCAGCCGGTTGACCTGCCGCGTGAGCGCGGCGCGGAAGCCGGCGAGATGCGTGCCGCCATCGCGCTGCGGGATGTTGTTGGTGAAGCAGAGCATCGTCTCGTGGAACGCGTCGGTCCACTCCATCGCCACCTCGACGGTGATGCCGTCGCGCGCGCCGGAGAGCGCGATCGCCGGCTCGTGGAGCGGCTTGCGCGAGGCGTCGAGGTGCCGCACGAAGGCGGCGATGCCGCCCTCGTAGCGCATCTCGACCGTCCGCGGCTCGACGCTGCGCGCGTCGACGAGGACCAGGCGCACGCCGGAGTTCAGGAACGCGAGCTCGCGCAGCCGGTGCTCGAGCGTGCGGAAGTCGAACTCCGTGCGCGTGAAGGTCTCGCGCGACGGCTTGAAGCGCACGCGCGTGCCGCGGCGCCCGCCCGACGCGCCTACGACGGCGAGCGGTGCCTCGGGCTCGCCGTGGCGGAAGCGCATGAAGTGCTCGCGCCCCTCGCGCCAGATCGTCAGGTCGAGCGTCTCGGACAGCGCGTTGACGACCGACACGCCGACGCCGTGCAGTCCGCCGGACACCTTGTAGGAGTTCTGGTCGAACTTACCGCCGGCATGGAGCTGGGTCATGATGACCTGCGCCGCCGACACGCCCTCCTCGCGGTGGATGTCGGTGGGGATGCCGCGCCCGTCGTCGGCGACGGAGACCGAGCCGTCGGGCTCCAGCCGCACCTCGATGTCGCGGCAATGCCCGGCCAGCGCCTCGTCGATCGCGTTGTCGACGACCTCGTAGACCATGTGGTGCAGGCCCGTGCCGTCGTCGGTGTCGCCGATGTACATGCCCGGGCGCTTGCGCACCGCGTCGAGGCCGCGCAGCACCTTGATGGATTCCGCGCCGTACTCGGCCGCGGGGTCGCTCGGCTGGATCGGATCGGTCATGCCCTTGCCACGCTGGAATCGAGGATGCGGAAGAACTGCGCGCGCCCGCGCAGCCCCTGGAAAAGGTCGTCGTCGGTGCCGGTGAGCCAGGCCTGCGCGCCGAGCGCGCAGACCTCGTCGGCGAAGGCCGCGCGGCGCGCGCGGTCGAGATGCGCGACGACCTCGTCGAGCAGGAGGACCGGCGGCCTGCCGCGCTCGGCTGCCAGCGCGCGCGCGTTCGCGAGCACGATCGAGAGGACCAGCGCCTTCTGCTCGCCGGTCGAGCCTTCCTCGGCGGCGATGTCCTTCTGCGCGAAGCGCACGCAGAGGTCGCTGCGATGCGGGCCATGGGAGGCGCCGCCATGCGCGGCGTCGGCGCCGCGCGCGGCGGCGAGGGCGGCGCGCAGCCGCTCCTCGGCCTCGAGCGCGGGCATCGCGCGCAGCATGCGGTCGCTGTCGCCCTCCAGCGCGAGGCGCGCGGCGGGGAAGGGGCCGCCGCCCGCGGCGGCCGCGGCGTCGAGCCGCGCGACGATCGCCGCGCGCGTCGCGGCGACCGCGATGCCGTGGCGCGCCATGCCGTCCTCGAGCGCGCCGAGCCAGGAATCGTCGCCCTTGCCCTCGGCCAGCAGCCGCGCGCGCTCGCGCATGCAGTGCTCGTAGGCGGCGAGCTCGGCCGCGTGGCCCGGCGCGAAGCCAAGGACGAGGCGGTCGAGGAAGCGCCGCCGGCCGGAGGGGCCGTCGAGGAAGAGCCGGTCCTGCTCGGGCGTCGCCCAGGCGATGGCGAGGCGCTCAGCGAGCGACTTCTGCCCGCGCGCCGGGCGGCCGTCGATGCGCACGACGCGGCGCTCGCCGCCCTCCGGGTCCTGGCCGGTGCCGATGTCGACCTCGCCATCGGCGCAGGCCACCTGCGCGGCGATCGACCAGGGGCGGGCGGCGGCGCCGTCGCGCGGCCGCCGCGCGAGCTCGGCCGGCGCGGCACGGCGCAGGCCGCGGCCCGGCGCCAGCATCGACACCGCCTCGAGCAGCGCGGTCTTGCCCGCGCCGTTGGGGCCGCAGAGGACGATGGGGCCGGTGCCCGGCTCGACGCGCAGCCGGTCGTAGCAGCGGAACGCGTCGAGCGTCAGCCGCAGCACGGCGTCGGCCGGGCGCGCGCCCGGCTTCGCCTCCTCCGTCGCGCGCGCGACAGCGGCCATCCGCCTCACACGCGCATCGGCATGAGGACGTAGAGCGCGCTCTGATCTGCGATGTCCTCGACCAGGGTCGGCGCCGCCGCATCGGCCATGCGGAAGCGCGCGCCCTCGCCCTCGATCTGCTCGGCGATGTCGAGGAGGTAGCGCGCGTTGAAGCCGATCTCGATCGCCGCGCCGGAATAGCGCACGGCGATCTCCTCCTCGGCGGCGCCGGCGTCGGGGCTCGACGCGGTGAGCGTGAGGAGGTTGCGGCCCAGCGAGAGCTTCACGGCGCGCGACTTGTCGGTCGAGATCGTCGCCACGCGGTCGACGGCGGCGGTGAACTCGGCGCGGTCGACCTCCATCACCTTGTCGTTGCCGGTGGGGATGACGCGCTCGTAGTCGGGGAAGGTGCCGTCGATCAGCTTCGAGGTCAGCGTCACGTCGCCGACGGCGAAGCGCACCTTCGACGAGGACAGCGACACCTGCACCGGCGCGTCGGTCTCGGCGATCAGCTTGTGCAGCTCGATCACCGTCTTGCGCGGCAGGATGACGCCCGGGATCTCCTCGGCGCCGGCGGGCAGCGCCATCTCCACGCGCGCGAGGCGATGGCCGTCGGTGGCGACCGCGCGCAGCACGCGGATGCCGCCGGCCTGGCCCGCATGCAGGTAGATGCCGTTGAGGTAGTAGCGCGTCTCCTCGGTGGAGATCGCGAAGCGGGTGCGGTCGATCAGCCCCTTGAGCTCGGCGGAGGCGAGCTCGAACTGGTGCGGCAGCTCGCCGCCGGTCATGCGCGGGAAGTCGTCGGCGGGAAGGCTCGCGAGCGCGAAGCTCGAGCGGCCCGCGCGCAGGCTCACCTGGCCCTTGTCGCCGATCGTCTCGAGGACGACCTGGCTGCCCTCGGGCAGCTTGCGCACGATCTCGTAGAGCGTGTGCGCGGGAACGGTGATCGTGCCGCCCTTCGCCACGTCCGCGGGGACGTTCTCGAGGATCGCGATGTCCATGTCGGTCGCGGCCAGCGACAGGCGCGGCTTCTGCGCGTCGAGCAGGACGTTGGCGAGGATGGGGATCGTGTTGCGGCGCTCGACGACGCTCTGCACATGGGCGAGCGCCTTGAGCAGCGCGCTGCGTTCGATCGTGAGCTTCATGGGCGGCTGCGACCCTGGTTGCGGCGTCCTGCGCGGCGCGCCGGCGAGGGGGTCGCCGGCGTCTTCCGGCGCGCCCGGCAAGGGCCGGGCGGGCCACCTTGCCGGGCGGCGGCAGGACGCCGATCCGCCACCCGACCGCAAGGGGAATCACTATACCAGAAGCGCTTGAAGCCTAGAGAAGAATACCCGGTCCGCCGGGGTCCGCCGGGGCCGGGTCAGGCGGCCGCGCCGCCGCCCGCCAGCGTCGTCTCCAGGACGAGGGCGATCGCCTCCGCCTGGAGGTCCAGCGGCATCGAGGCAAGCCCGGGATCGCGCCCGGAGACCCGGCCCCCGGACCGGGCGATGCGCCGCGCCACCTGGGCCGGCAGGGGCGGCAGGTGGACGAAGCCGCAGGGCAGCCCGGCGGGCAGCCGCCCGAGCAGCCGGTACATCGCCGCGTTGCACAGGTAGAGCCCGGCCGACTCGGAGAGCCTGGCCGGGATGCCCCGGGCCAGCAGCGCGCCCAGGATCGCCTCGAGCGGCAGGCGGCTCAGGCGCCCGTCCGGGCCGCCGGGCTCGAGCGGCCGGTTGCGGGCCAGCGCGCCGGCGTTGTCGGGGATGGAGAAGTCCGCGACGTTGAGCGCCACGCGCTCCAGGCGGACCACCGCCTCGCTGGCGGCGAGGCCGAGCGCGACAACGGCGAGCGGCGGGGCGGGCAGCGAGGCCAGCGCGGCGTCGAGCGCCGCCTCGAGGCCGTCGAGGTCGACGGGCAGGATGCGCGAGGCGACCGTGGCGCCGGCGATGCGCCGCCCGGAAAGCTCCCGGGCGACCAGGGCGCTGGGGTTCAGGTCGTCGCCGCCGAATGGCTCGAAGCCGGTGACGAGGACGGTCGGCTCGGCTGCCATCGCGGGCGGCGGGGCGGTCCCGGGGACGGGGCCGCCGCCCTCAGGACTCGAGCATGCGCCGGAGGAGGTCGATGTCCTCGGCGAAGCCGTGGTCGGAGGCGCGCAGCTCCTCGATCTTGCGCACGGCGTGCATGACCGTCGTGTGGTCGCGGCCGCCGAACTTGCGTCCGATCTCCGGCAGCGAGCGCGAGGTCAGCTGCTTGGAGAGGTACATGGCCACCTGGCGCGGCCGGGCCACGGCGCGCGCGCGCCGCGGGCTGTGCATGTCCGCCAGCCTGATGGCGAAGTGCTCGGCCACGCGCTTCTGGATCTCCTCGATCGTCACGCGCCGGTCGTTGGCGCGGATGAGGTCGTGGAGGACCTCCTGCGAGCTGTCGATCGTGATGGGGCGGCCGATCAGCGTCGCGTGGGCGGTGATGCGGTTGAGCGCGCCCTCGAGCTCGCGGATGTTCTGCGTGATCTTGTGGGCGAGGAACTCGAGCACCTTGAGCGGCACCGCGACGCCCGCGCGCTCTGCCTTCGCCTGCAGGATGCCGAGGCGCAGCTCGTAGGTCGTCGGGTGGATGTCGGCGACGAGGCCCCAGCCGAGGCGCGACTTCACGCGCTCCTCGACGCCCTCGAGGTCCGAGGGGCTCTTGTCGGCGGACAGGACGATCTGCTTGTTCTGGTCCACCAGCGCGTTGAAGGTGTGGAAGAACTCCTCCTGCGTCGCGTCCTTGCCGGCGATGAACTGCACGTCGTCGATCATCAGCACGTCGACCGAGCGGAACTGCTCCTTGAAGGACATCGTGTCCTTCGAGCGCATCGCGCGGATGAACTGGAACATGAACTTCTCGGCCGAGAGGTACATGACCCGGCGCTGCGGGTGGCGCTTGCGGATGTGCCAGGCGATCGCCGTCATCAGGTGGGTCTTGCCCAGCCCGACGCCGCCATAGAGGAAGAGCGGGTTGATCGAGGCCTTGGTGTCCTCGGCCACGCGGCGCGCGGCGGCGGTGGCGAACTCGTTGGACTTGCCGACGACCCAGGTGTCGAAGGTGAAGCGCGCGTCGAGCGCGGCGCCGAATTCCTCGGGCGCGTCGGGCGCCGTCGCGCCGGCCGGCTCCTGCGCGCGCAGCAGCTGCATCGCCGGGCGCGGCGGCTCGGCGCGCGCGAGGTCCTCGCTGCGCGCCACGGTCGTCGCGGCCTGCACGGCGATGTCGACGGCGGCGATCTCGCGGTTCTCGCTCGCCCAGATCGTGCGGATCAGGTCGGCGTGGTGCGAGCGCACCCAGTCGCGCACGAAGCGCGTGGTCGCGCCGAGCCTCGCCTCTCCGTTCTCCACGCCCAGCAGCGTCAGCGGGCGGATCCAGCTGCGATAGGCGGTGTCGCCGAGCTCCTTGCGCAGCTTCGCGCGCACGCGCGCCCACTGCCCCTCGACGGACGGATCCCTGTCGGTGCCCATGCCGATCCCCCGCCCCTCAGTCCTGCGTCCAGGGGAGGCCAGAGGCCTTCCACCCGTCCACGCGGCCGCGATGGCGCTCGCCGTCATGCACGCCCTCGAAGCCGCCCGAAAGATTATGCGCCCGCGCGTAGCCGAGCCCGGTCGCCATGATGGCGGCGGCGCGCGAGCGCGCGCCCGAGCGGCAGATGAAGACGACCGGCGCCTCGCGCGACGGAACGGCCGCGGCGAGTTCGTCGGCGAAGGCGGCGTTGGGCGCCATCACCGCGCCCTGCGGGCCCGGCGTCCAGTGCTGCCAGGCGACGAGCACGGGCCGCTTGGAGATCGAGGCGAGGTCGGGCACGCCGACGAAGCTCCACTCCGGACGAGAGCGCACGTCGACGAGGGCCGCGCCGCGCTCGCGCGCCAGCAGGTCCCATGCCTCGCGCGGCGTCAGGTCGCCCGCGTAGCCCCGTGCAGTGTCGCTCGTCGCCGTCATCTCGACCCAGGCCGCCTTTCGCCGTCGCCTCGCGCGGCCGCGCGCAGGCGCGATCCGCAATCCAGAACCCGTCCGCGGACACCGGTCCGCCCCGCCTCGCGCATCCCGCGCGGGACGATGCCCGCACACGCGCCGATGCGGGCGTCCCTCGCCCGATGCTTCCTCTTCGCCTTGCGCTTCGCGCGCCGAAGCGCGTTCCGCCCATTCCCGTCAGGTCGATGCTCGCGTTCCGGTTCTGGCGACCGGTTGCGGGCGACGACGGCCGGACTCTAAGCACCGGCTTCGCGGGGCGGCAACATGCGCGCCCGGAGGCGCGGAAAATTTTTTCCTCGACTCCCGCGCCGCGCGACGTTCTCGCGCGACACCGGAGGATGGTCGAAGGCGCGCGCGCGGCCTTGCGCGTCGCGCGCCTCGTGTCAAGCCTTCAGCGACTTGATGCGCTTCGACAGGCGCGACATCTTGCGCGCCACCGCGTTGCGGTGGACGACGCCCTTGCGCACGCCGCGCATGAGCTCGGTCTGCATCGCCTTGAAGGCCTCGGCTGCCGCCGCCTTGTCGCCGGTGGCGATCGCCGTCTCGGACTTCTTCACGCTCGACTTGATGCGCGAGCGGCGCGCGTCGTTCACGGCCTTGCGCTTCAGCGACTGGCGGGCAGCCTTCGCTGCGGATTTCGTGTTGGCCATTGCGATCTTCCGTGAATGAGGGATTGGGTGCGAAAAGGCGGCGGGTTATAGCCCCGGCCCGCCGCGAGCGTCAACCGCACGGGGCCGCGCGCGCGGCCGCCCGGCGCGCGCGCGGAGCCCGGTTTTTCAGCGGTTCCTGAACTGCGGCTGGCGCTTCTCGACGAAGGCCGCCATGCCTTCCTTCTGGTCCTCGGTCGAGAAGGTGGAGTGGAAGAGGCGGCGCTCGAAGCGGATGCCCTCGGCCAGCGTCGTCTCGTAGGAACGGTTGACCGACTCCTTGACCATCATGGCGATCGGGCGCGACATCGAGGCGATCTTCTCGGCGGTCTTCACCGCCTCGGCGACCAGCTCGCCGACCGGCACGACGCGGCTGACCAGCCCGCTGCGCTCGGCCTCGGCGGCGTCCATGATCCGGCCGGTGAGGCACATCTCCATCGCCTTCGACTTGCCGACATAGCGCGCCAGGCGCTGCGTGCCGCCGGCGCCGGGGATCGTGCCGATGCTGATCTCGGGCTGGCCGAAGCGGGCGTTGTCGGCGGCGATGATGAAGTCGCACATCATCGCGACCTCGCAGCCGCCGCCCAGCGCGTGGCCCGCGACCGCGGCGATGATCGGCTTGCGGCAGGTGGTGATGCGCTCCCAGCCGCGGGTGATGAAGTCCTCGAGGTAGACGTCCATGTAGCCCTTGGACGCCATCTCCTTGATGTCGGCGCCCGCGGCGAAGGCGCGCTCGGAGCCGGTGACCACGATCGCGCCGACCTCGGCGTTCGCCTCGAAGGCGTCGAGCGCGTGGCCCAGGTCCGCGATCAGCGCGGCGTTGAGCGCGTTGAGCGCCTTCGGGCGGTTGAGGGTGACGAGGCCGACGCGTCCGCGCGTCTCGACCAGGATGTTCTCGTAGGCCATTTGATCCTCTTCGGGTCTGCTGGGGTTGCGCGGGGCGTGGCTTCAGCCCGGCGTGATCAGGATCCGCAGGAGGAGCGTGGCGGCGTCCTCCGGCGGGTTGGAGAACTCGAGGCCGAGCCGCTCGCCGCCGCGCGCGTAGGTGCCGTCCGCCTGGGGCTGCCAGCCGAGCTGCGGCAGGGCCTGCGCGTAGAAGAGCGCCACGGCCTCGCGGCTGGCCCGCCCGGCGGCGCCGCGCGCCTCGATGCGGCCGGCGACGGTCTCGAAGCTCGTGCGCTCGCCCGGCCGCTCGACCAGGCCCGGCGCCAGCGGCAGGTCGTCGATCCCGGCGAAAT
>CANMWW010000063.1 GCA_947500965.1 Alphaproteobacteria bacterium | reverse complement strand
GCCTCGAACAGCGTCGCGCTGAGGTGGACGAATTCCTGGAAGAACTTGACGACCACCAGGCCGAGCACGAGGACGAGGCCGACATAGAGCGGCGCCTGCAGCCAGCGGCTCGCGAGGATGAAGCGCTCGACCATTTGTTCGAGCGACCTGGGGCGGGTTTCCTTGCTCATGGCGACGGGGGGCATAGCAGATTCCCCGCGCGTCCCGCCACAGCCTGGGTCAGGCCGCCTCCAGGCCAGCCTCGCGCACCAGGCGCGCGACGACCTGCGACGCCGGCTCGGCGCGGGCCATGGCATGGCCCTGCCCGGCCCACATGGCCATCAGTTCCGGCCGCCCCTGGCGCGCCGCGGCCGCGCGCAGCGGGCCGGAAAGCGCGCTCTGCACGAGGTAGTCCGGCGCGGCGGCGGCGCTCGCGTCGAGCTCGACCAGGAGCCGGTTGCGCAGCCCGCGCGCATGCCGGCCCGTCACGCCGCGGGTGAGCACCGTCCCGTCGGCGCGCCCAAGCGCCGCCTTGTGCAGCGGGTGGGTCCCCGCCTCCGGGCAGGCGAGGAAGGCCGTGCCCAGCTGCGCGGCCGAGGCGCCGAGCGCGAGCGCGGCCGCGACGCCGCGCCCGTCCATGATGCCGCCCGCGGCGATCACGGGGATGCGCACGGCGTCGACCACCGCGGGGACCAGGGCCATCGTCCCGAAGAGCGATTCCTCGACCGGGCGCAGGAACGTGCCGCGATGCCCGCCCGCCTCGGCGCCCTGCGCCACCACGGCATCGACGCCCGCGGCCTCCAGCGCGCGCGCCTCGTCCGGCGTGGTCGCGGTCGACACCACGAGGATGCCGCGCGCGCGGCACCCCGCCAGCAGGCGCGGTGGCGGCGGGCCGAAATGGGTGCCGACGACCGCCGGGCGCGCGGCGAGGACCGCGTCGACCTGCGCCTCGAGGTCCTCGCCCCAGGAATTGGGGATCGCCGGCGGCGGCAGGCCAAGCTCCTCGTGGAACGGCGCGAGGCGCGGGAGCGCGCGCGCCAGCTCGGCCGGCGACGCGGACGCCGGCGGCAGCACGAAGAGGTTCACGAGGAAGGGACGCGCGCTGAGCGACCTGGTCTCGGCGCAGGCCTCGGCGATGGCCTTCGGCCCGAGCATGGCCGCGCCGATGCTGCCGAGCGCCCCTGCCTCCGCGACGGCTGCGACGAGCGCGGGCGTCGTCGGCCCGCCAGCCATCGGCGCCTGGACGATCGGGAAGGCGACGCCGAGGCGCGCGGCGAATTCCCGGGCGCGCGCGCTCATCCGCGCCGTCAGGACGCGACGGCGCGACGCTCGTCGGCGGACCTGCGCGCCGCCTTCAGCTCCTCGGCGAGCAGGAAGGCGAGCTCGAGGGACTGGGTCGCGTTGATGCGCGGGTCGCAATGCGTGTGGTAGCGGTCCGCGAGCGCGCTCTCGGTCACTTCCTGCGCGCCGCCGATGCATTCCGTCACGTTCTGCCCGGTCATCTCGAAATGGACGCCGCCGGCATGGGTGCCCTCGGCGCGGTGCACCGCCATGAAGCCGCGCACCTCCGCGAGGATCCGGTCGAAGGGGCGCGTCTTGTAGCCGGTGGCGGACTTGACCGTGTTGCCGTGCATCGGGTCGCAGGACCACACGACCTTGCGGCCCTCGCGCGCGACGCGGCGCACCAGCGCGGGCAGGCGCTCGGCGATCTTGTCGTGGCCCATGCGGCTGATGAGCGTGAGGCGCCCGGCCTCGTTCTCCGGGTTGAGCAGGTCGATCAGGCGGACCAGCTCGTCGGGCTCGAGCGTCGGGCCGACCTTCATGCCGATCGGGTTGCGGATGCCGCGGCAGAACTCGACATGGGCGCCGTCCGGCTGGCGGGTGCGCTCGCCGATCCAGATCATGTGCGCCGAGCAGTCGTACCAGTCGCCCGAGGTGCTGTCGACGCGGGTCAGCGCCTCCTCGTAGGGAAGCAGCAGCGCCTCGTGGCTGGTGAAGAACTCGGCTTCCGAGACCTGCGGCGTGAGGTCCGAGCGGATGCCGCAGGCCTCCATGAAGGTCAGCGCCTCGGCGATCCGGTCCGCGATGTCGCGGAACCGCTCGCCGGCCGGCGAGTTGGCGACGAAGCCCTGCGTCCAGCCATGGACGCGGTGGAGGTCGGCATAGCCGCCGCGCGCGAAGGCGCGCAGGAGGTTCAGGGTCGAGGCGCTCTGCGAATAGACCTGCAGCATGCGCTGCGGGTCGGGCTCGCGCGCGCCGGCCTCGAACTCGATGCCGTTGATGATGTCGCCGCGATAGGCCGGGAGCGTCACGCCGTCGACCGTCTCGGTGTCGGCGGAGCGCGGCTTGGCGAACTGGCCCGCCATGCGCCCGACCTTAACGACCGGCAGGCCGCCCGCGTACATCAGGACGACCGTCATCTGAAGGAACACCTTGAATGTGTCCCGTATGTTGTTGGCGGAGAACTCCGCGAAGCTCTCGGCGCAATCGCCGCCCTGGAGCAGGAAGGCGTTGCCCTCTGCCACCGCGGCGAGCCTGCCCTTGAGCGCGCGCGCCTCGCCGGCGAAGACCAGCGGCGGGAAGCCAGCGAGCTTGCGCTCGACGGCATCGAGCGCGGCCTTGTCGCGATACTCCGGCATCTGGCGGATCGGTCGGGTGCGCCAGCTATCCGGGTTCCATTTCGCGCGCATGTTCAACTCTTTGGCTGGGAGGATTGACGCGGGACATTAGCCCCGCGCCGACTCCGCGCGCAACGACGGCCACGAGGCCGCCGCGGCGATCAGGCGGCGTTCACCGGCCGCATCAGGATCCCCATGCGACGCTCGCGCAGGCGCTTCTGGACCGCGAGGCCCTCCGGGGAGAAGTCGGCCGTCGCCCGGGGCTCCGGCTCGAAATGCCCGAACCGGTCGACGCCGCGCACCAGGGTGGCGGTGTCGTTCGCGGCGATCGACTGGCGCACCGAGGTCGGGATGTAGCGGATGGCAAGGCCGATCCGGCGGTCGGAGCCGGTGTTCGGGTCCGAGCCATGGGCGATCTTGACGTGGTGCAGCGACATCTCGCCGGGCTTCAGCACGATGTCCGCCACCTTCGCCTCGTCGACCTCGACCTGCATCTCCTGGCCGCGGGACAGCATGTTGTTGGGCGCGAACGTGTCCTTGTGGGCCGCGATCTCGCCGGCATGCGACCCGGGCAGGACGCGCATGCACCCCGTCTCGCGCGTGCTCGGGCTCAGCGCCACCCAGGCGGTGAGGATGTCGTAGGGCTCGAGGCCCCAGTAGGCGACGTCCTGGTGCCAGGAGATGTAGGCGGGGTCCTTGGGCTCCTTGATGAAGAGCACGGTCTCCCAGCACAGGATGTCCGGCCCGAGGATGCCCTCGACGCGGTCGAGGATGGCGGGGCTGCGCACGATCGCGTCGATCGTCGTCGAGTAGAGATGCGGCTTGTGGCGCAGTTCCTTCGGCAGCGGGCCGCCGAGCGAGCGCTCGAAGGCCTCGACGCGGCCGCGCGCCGCCACGGCCTCGCCGGCGTCCATGACCCGCAACGGGAAGACGTACCCGTCGCGGTCGTAGGCGGCCTTCTCGGCGGCGGTCAGTGTCGAAGCCATGCTGGTTCTCCCCTCGGATGGATGGAATGTCCGCGGCCCGGGCCGTCAGCTGCGCCGCGTCGGCTCGCGCATCAGGACGAACTCCTCGGCGGCGGTCGGATGCACCGCGACGGTGCGGTCGAAGTCGCGCTTGGTCAGCTTCGCCTTCACGGCGATGGCGAGCGCCTGGATGATCTCCGGCGCGTCGGCGCCGACCATGTGCGCGCCGACGACGACCTGGGACGAGCGCTCGACCACGAGCTTCATCAGCGTCTTCTCCTCGCGGCCCGACAGCGTGTGCTTCATCGGGCGGAACAGCGCGGTGTAGACGTCGATGGCGCCGGATTGCGCGGCGGTCGCCTCCTCGGACAGGCCGACCGTGCCGAGCGGAGGCTGGCTGAACACGGCGCTGGCGACGCAGGAATGGTCCATGCGCGTCGGGTTGCCGTCGAACAGCGTCGCGGCCAGTCCCCTGCCCTCCGCGATCGCGACCGGCGTCAGGTTGATGCGGTCCGTGACGTCGCCGATGGCGTGGATGCCCGGCGCCGTCGTCGCCTGCCACTCGTCGACCGCGATGGCGCCGGCCTTGTTCAGGGCCACGCCGGCCTCCTCGAGGCCGAGCCCGGCCGTGTTCGGCCGGCGCCCCGTCGCCATCATCACCTGGTCGACCTCGAGCGCGGTTCCATCCCTGAGCTCGAGCCGCAGGCCGCCCGCCACGCGCTCGATGCGCGCCGCCTCGGCGCCAGCGAGGAAGCGCACGCCCTTGCGCGCCATCTCGGCCTGCAGGTGCGCGCGGCACTCGTCGTCGAAGCCGCGCAGCACGCGGTCTGCGCGGATCACCTGCGTGACCTCGGCGCCGGCCGCGCGGAAGATGCCGGCGAACTCCACCGCGATGTAGCCGCCGCCGAGGATCGCCACGCGGCGCGGCAGCTCGCGCAGGTCGAGCGCCTGGTCGGAATCGATCGCCAGCTCCGCCCCGGGTATCGCGAGCCGCTCGGGCCGGCCGCCGGTCGCGACGAGGATGTGCCGCGCCGTGATCCGCTTCCCGGCCACCTCGACCGTGTTCGCCGCGACGATGCGCGCGCGCCCCTCGTGCACGACCACGCCCGAGCCCGCGAGCAGCCGCGAATAGATCCCGTGCAGCCTGTCCGTCTCGCGGTCCTTGGCGGCGACCAGCGCGCCCCAGTCGAAGCGCGCGCCCTCCACCGTCCAGCCATAGCCGCGCGCGTCCTCGAGCTCCTCGGCGAAATGGGTGCCGTAGACCAGCAGCTTCTTGGGCACGCAGCCGCGCAGCACGCAGGTGCCGCCGACGCGGCGGTCCTCGGCGATCGCGACGCGCGCGCCATGGGCCGCGGCGCGGCGCGAGGCCGCGACGCCGCCCGAGCCGGCGCCGATGGTGAAGAGGTCGTAGTCGAAGGCCATGCGTCACTCCTTGATCGCGGCGAGCGTGGCCGAGAGGAACTCGCGCCGCGCCAGCACGAGCACCACCAGCGCCGTCGCGCCGACGAGGAGCCAGGGATGCACGAAGCCGGCGAGCGCCGCGAGGCCGAAATAATACGCGCGCACCCCTGAATTGAAGTGCCGCGTGGCGATGTCGCTCATGCGCGCGGCGCGCGCCACGATGGCCGGGCCCTCCGCGCGGGCCGCCTCGCTGCCGGCGACCGGCGCGGCGCCCATGAGGATCATGAGGTAGTTGAACTGCCGCATCGACCACGTGAACTTGAAGAACGCGTAGATGAACATGACGATCTCCGCGCCGAGGCGCAGGCGCCAGGCCAGCGGCCCGCCGCCGCGCGCGAAGGGCAGCGCCTCGACGAGGCCGATGACGTGGTCGCCCGACCCCGCCACGGCCAGCAGGCCGCCGAGGATGATCAGCGAGGTCTGGGCGAAGAAGTTGGGCGAGCGGGCGATGTGCGCGGCGAGCGTGGCGGCGTAGATGCGGTTCTCGCGCTCGAGCATCCGCTCCATCCGGCGCCGCCGCAGCCGCGCCGTCACGCCCATCAGCCCGTGCGCGGGGAAGCGGTGGTCGGCGAGCAGCGTGTAGCCGGTCCACGCGGCCAGCAGGAAGCCGAAGGCCAGGATGTCCTCGGTCGTCGGCGCGCCCTGCATCGGCTACTCGACCGTCACGCTCTTGGCGAGGTTGCGCGGCTGGTCGACGTCCGTGCCCTTGATCACCGCCACGTGGTAGGCGAGCAGCTGGACCGGCGCGATGTGCAGGATCGGCGCGACGAAGGGATCGACGCGCGGCATCTCGATCGAGGCCCAGGGGATGCGCCCGGCCTTCTCGATGCCCTCGCGGTCCGAGATCAGGATCACGCGGCCGCCGCGCGCGGCGACCTCCTGCATGTTCGAGGCCGTCTTCTCGAAGAGCTCGTCGGTCGGCGCGACGACGATGACCGGCACGGTCTCGTCGATGAGCGCGATCGGGCCGTGCTTCATCTCGCCCGCCGCGTAGCCCTCGGCGTGGATGTAGGAGATCTCCTTGAGCTTGAGCGCGCCCTCGAGCGCGACCGGGTAGGACGGCCCGCGGCCGAGATAGAGGACGTCGCGCGCCTCGGCCACCGTCGCGGCGAGCCTGCGGATCGCGTCGTCGTGGGCGAGCACCTCGGCGATGCGCGCGGGCGTCTCGCCCAGCGCCACGCAGAGCCGCGCGTGCTCGCGCGCCGGGATCGTGCCGCGCGCCCGCGCCGCCGCCAGGGCGAGGCAGGCCATGACCACGAGCTGGGTCGCCATGGCCTTGGTCGAGGCGACGCCGATCTCCGGCCCGGCATGGGTCGGGAAGACGACGTCGGAGGCGCGCGCGATCGAGCTCTCCGGCATGTTGACGATCGAGGCGATGCGCTGGCCCTCGGCGCGCGCGTGCTGCAGCGCCGCGAGCGTGTCGATCGTCTCGCCCGACTGCGACACGAAGAGCGCCGCCCCGCCCGGCGCCAGCACCGGGCGGCGGTAGCGGAACTCCGAGGCGATGTCCGTGTCGACGGCCAGGCGCGCGAGCCCCTCGAACCAGTACTTCGCGATCTGGCCGGCGTAGTGCGAGGTGCCGCAGGCGACGATCGAGAGCCGCGGCAGCGTGGCGAAGTCGAAGGGCAGCTCCGGCAGCCCCACCTCGTGCGTCGCCGGGTTGACGTAGGCGCGCAGCGTGTCGCCGACCACGGCGGGCTGCTCGTGGATCTCCTTGTGCATGAAGTGCCGGTGGTTGCCCTTGCCGACCAGCGCGCCGGAGAGCGCGGTCTCGCGCACCTGCCGTTCCACGCGCCGGTCGTCGCGGTCGTAGATCTCGGCGCCCGAGGCGGTCAGCACGGCCCAGTCGCCGTCCTCGAGGTAGCAGAGGCGCCGCGTCAGCGGGGCGAGCGCGAAGGCGTCGGAGCCGAGGAACATCTCGCCGTCGCCGAAGCCGATCGCCAGCGGCGACCCATGGCGCGCCGCGAGCAGCATGCCGTCAGCGCCGCCGACGAGCACGGCGAGCGCGAAGGCGCCGCGGATCCGGCGCAGCGCAAGGCGCATCGCCTCGCGCGGCGGATGGCCGGCGTCGAGCAGCTCGGTGATCAGGTGCGCGAAGACCTCGGTGTCGGTCTCGGTCTCGAAGCGGCGGCCGCGCGCGAGCAGCTCGTCCTTCAGCTCGGCGAAGTTCTCGATGATGCCGTTGTGGACGACGGCGACGCGGTGCGTGGCGTGCGGGTGGGCGTTGGTCTCGTTCGGGCGCCCGTGCGTGGCCCAGCGCGTGTGGCCGATCCCGGTCGTCCCGGGCAGCGGCGCCTCGCGCAGCACGGCCTCGAGCCGCGACAGCTTGCCCTCGGCGCGCCGGCGCTCGATGGCGCCGTCGCGCAGCGTCGCGATGCCCGCGGAGTCGTAGCCGCGGTACTCGAGGCGGCGAAGCCCGTCGACCAGCAGGGGCGCCGCCTCGGCACGGCCGATGATCCCGATGATGCCGCACATGGACGCTAGCCCTTCCTGGCCGCGGCGGCGGCCTTCTGCGCGGCGCGGCGCGCGCGGTAGCGCGTCGCCCAGCCCTCGATGTTCCGCTGCTCGCCGCGCGCCACGGCGAGCGCGCCGGGCGCGACGTCCTTCGTGACCACGCTGCCCGCGGCCACGTTCGCGCCGTCGCCGACCCTCACCGGCGCGACGAGCGCGCTGTTGGAGCCGATGAAGGCCTCCGCGCCGATCTCCGTGCGGAACTTCTCGAAGCCGTCGTAGTTGCAGGTGATCGTGCCCGCGCCGATGTTCGCGCGCGCGCCGACGCGGGCGTCGCCGATGTAGGACAGGTGGTTCGCCTTGGCCCCCGCCTCCAGGCGCGCCGCCTTGAGCTCCACGAAGTTGCCGACATGGGCGCCCGCGCCGACCTCGGTGCCCGGCCGCAGCCGCGCGAAGGGGCCGATGGTCGCGCCCTCGGCGACGACGCAGCCCTCGAGGTGGCAGTAGGCCCTGACCTGCGCGTCGTCGCCGACGCGGACCCCGGGCCCGAAGACGACATGCGGCCCCACCACCACGTCGCGGCCGAGGCGCGTGTCCGCGGCGAGGAAGACGGTCTCCGGCGCGACGAGCGTCGCGCCCTCGTCCATCGCGCGGCGGCGCAGCGTCGCCTGCAGCATCGCCTCGGCCTCGGCCAGGGCGGCGCGGGAATCGACGCCGAAGGCCTCCGGCACCGGGATCTCGACATGGCCGCAGCTGCGCCCGCGGCGCCAGGCATGCGCGATCGTGTCGAACAGGTAGTACTCGCGCTTTGCGTTGTCGTTGCGCAGCCGGCCGAGCAGGTCGAACAGCACAGCGCCGTCGAAGGCGATGACGCCGGCGTTGCAGAGCTCGATGCGCGCCTCCTCCTCCGTCGCGTCGCGCGCCTCGACGATGCGCTCGAGCCTGCCGCGCGGGCCGACGACGAGGCGCGCGAAGAGCTGGCGGTCGGCGGGCCGGAACGAGGCGGCGACGGCCGCATGGCCACCGCGGCGACGGGCGGCGACGAGCCGGCGCAGCGTGCGGGTCGTCACCATCGGCGTGTCGCCGAAGATCACGACGACGTCGCCGGAATGCCCCTCGAGGGCGGCGCGGGCCTGCCGGACGGCATGGCCGGTGCCCAGCCTCTCGCGCT
>CANMWW010000062.1 GCA_947500965.1 Alphaproteobacteria bacterium | reverse complement strand
GAGCCTGTTCCCGGTCATGACCGGCATCGCGAAGCTGCTGAGCGAGCGCTACGCGTCCGAGCAGGTGATCTGGGCGCGCAATGCCTCGCACCTCGTCTTCGTGCTGGCCCTCTTCTGGCCGGGCCGCGGTGTCGCGCTGCTGCGCGCCCAGCGCCCGCTGGTGCAGGTCGCGCGCTCGCTCGTCCTCCTGATGTCGACGGTCTGCGCCTTCGTCGCCGTGAAGCACATCGCACTCGGCAAGGCGGCGACGATCCAGTTCGTCACGCCCTTCATCGTGACCCTCCTCGCCGTCGCCTTCCTCGGCGAGAAGCTCGTGCTCGCGCGCCTCGCCGCGGTCCTCGCGGGGTTCCTGGGCGTGGTCGTGGTGATCCGCCCCGGCTTCGGCGCCTTCCAGTGGTGGGACCTGCTGCCGCTGGCGGGCGCCAGCTTCTACGCCGCCTACCAGGTGCTGACGCGCTTCGTCGCCGGCAAGGATTCGCCGGAGACGTCGGTCGTCTACAGCGCGCTGGTCGGCACCGCGGCGATGACGATCTTCCTGCCCTTCAGCTGGACGATGCCGGTCGACGCCTTCGACGCGGTCGTGATGGCGAGCTTCGGGATCCTCGGCGGCATCGGCCACTACTGCCTCGCGCGCGCGATGCGCCACGCCGAGGCGAGCGTGATCTCGCCCTTCAACTACTGGCAGATCGTGGGGTCGTCGCTGTTCGGCTTTGCGGTCTTCGGCGAGGTCCCGGACCGCTATGTCTGGATCGGCGCCGCGATGATCGTCGCGGCGGGCGTGTTCATGGCCTGGCAGGAACGCCGCGGCGGCGCGGCCGCCTGAGCCAGAGCAGGAATCCCGCCCAGGCGAGGCAGGAGGCGAGCCCGAGCGCGAGCGCCGTCCACCGCCCGAGCGGCTGCGCGCCGAGATGGAGCAGCACCAGCCCGGCCGTGAAGCCGAGCATCGCCGCGAGGCCGCTCGCCATCGCCGCCGCGCAGGCCTGGCCGCCGAGCCGCGCGTGGATCATCAGCCCGACGCTGGTGAAGGAGACCGGGAAGAGCGCGACGACGCCCGTCATCGACGGCCCGACGACGTCGCTGACCGTCACCACGGTGCCGACCAGCGCCGCCACGAGGAGCGCGCGCAGGAACAGGTCGATCCAGCCCCGCGCCGCGCGGCCGGCCGGAGGCGGGAAGCGCATGCGCCGCGCCAGCGCGATCGCGACGCCGTAGCACGCGGCATTGGCGGCAAGGGCGAAGGCGAGCGTCTCCGGCACCTGGCGCAGGAGCGCGTTCGCCACCGCCCAGGCGAGCAGCCCGGAGACGAAGAGCGGCAGGGCCGGCAGCCGCGCGCCGAAGGTCGCGAGGAAGAGGAGGTAGAGCGCGGTCACCGCGTTGGAGAACAGCCCGCCGAGCCCGACGCCGGACATGAAGGCGTCGTCGTTCCCGAGGGCGAGGAAGACATAGGACGGCCCGGCCGAGATCGGCAGCGAGGCGATCAGGCCGCCGACCTGCGGCCCCGCGCGCTCCGCCGCGAGCGCGGCGACGATCACGATCGCCGCCGTCGTCGCCATCTTGGCGAGGAGCGGTGCCAGCGCGACCTCGATCATGGCGTGACCTTGATCATGCCGTGGCCGCGCGCGAGGCTCGCGGCCGGCGCGCGGATATGGTGTGGTGCGGCGTTTCCATTCCCCGACGGAGGGCATCATGACTTCGGCCGACGATCTCGACCAGATCAAAGCCCTGCTGCAGACCTATCTCGACGGCCTCCATCACGGCGACGTCGCGAGGCTGGAGGCCGCGTTCCATCCGGTCGCGCACCTGCACTCGATCGAGGATGGCGCGGTGCGGGCCGAGCCGCGCGACGCCTGGCTGGCGCGCGTCCGCGCGCGGCCCTCCGCCGCCGCGCAAGGCCTGCCGCGCCACGACGCGATCCTGTCGATCGACATCTCGGGGCCGGAGACCGCCTTCGCGAAGGTCGCCTGCGCCATCCCGCCGCGCTTCTTCACCGACTACCTGTCCTGCCTCAGGACCGCCTCGGGCTGGCGCATCGTGTCCAAGACGTTCCGGACCGAGACGCGCTAGTCTCTCGCCACGACCGTTTCATCGCCGGGGGAAGACCGATGACAGCAGTGATCCGCTCCATGGACAGCCTCAAGGGCGCCGACGCCGCGGAGTGGCAGGCCCGCGTCCATCTCGCGGCCGCGTTCCGCCTCGCCAACCGCGCGGGATGGAACGAGGGCATCGCGAACCATTTCTCGATGATCGTGCCGGGCTCGACCGACCGCTACCTGCTCAACCCGCGCGAGCTGCATTTCAGCGAGATCACGGCCTCCAACCTCCTCGTCGTCGACGAGAAGGGCAACCGCCTCGCCGGCCATGGCCAGGTCCGCGCCGTCGCCTTCTACCTGCATGGCCGCCTGCACAAGGCGCTGCCCGGCGCGAAGTGCATCCTCCACGCCCATGCCCCCTACTCCACCGCCATCTCGCTGGTGCGCGGCGGCCGGCTCGGCAAGGCGCATGGCATCGCGATGGGGCTGGGCAGGCTGGTCTGCCACGACGACGAGATGCAGGGGCCGGTGAACGACGACGAGGCCGACCGCCTCATCCGCATCGTCGGGCCCGACAAGCGGATCATCTTCCACGCCATGCACGGCATGACGACGCTCGGCGCGACGGTGGCCGAGGCCTACGACCACTTCTACTTCGCCGAGCGCATGTCGATGTACACGGTGCTCGCGCGGCAGATGAGCGACGACCTGCACGCCGTGCCCGACGCGGCGCTGCGCAGCTACGGCAACCGCGACCCCGGGCTCGAGCCCAGCGCCGACATCGTGCACTTCAACGCGATGATGCGCGTGCTCGACCGCGAAGAGCCGGACTACAAGACATGAGCGGCGCGATCGCCTTCGCGCCGGGCGGCTATCGCTACATGCCCGGCGTCTTCCAGTACTCCGGCGGCGTCGCCGCGGAGCCGGGGTTCAGGCTCGAGCGCGTGCGCTTCCAGCGCCCGGTCCCGCTGGCCGAGGGCTTCGCGCGCATCGAGCGCATCCTCGCGGCAGCGGGGCGCCCGACCACGTCCTTCGCCGCCTGCGAGCTGCACTCGCCCGCGCCCTTCACCGAGTCCGGCTTCAAGGCCTTCAACGAGCTCTACTGCGGGACGCTCGAGCGCTGGGGCATCTACAGCGCGGGCGTGAACCCCGTCGCGCGCTCGAACACCTGTCCCGAGGCGACGCCGCCCGCCGAGCCCGGCTTCCACGCCTTCTGCTTCACGGCGCCGGCCTCGCCGGGCGACGGGAAATCCTTCGTCGTCGCGGGCAGCGGCGAGGCGCCCGAGGGCAAGGGCAACTACCGCGACCACATCGTCGCGCGCGGCGACACGAGCGCCGACGGGCTGCGCCGCAAGGCCGCCTGGGTCCTCGGCGAGATGGAGCGGCGGCTGGGCGCGCTCGGCGCGAGCTGGGCCGACGTCACGGCGACCCAGGCCTATACCGTCCGCGACCTGCATCCCTTCCTCGCCGACGAGCTGGCGCGCCGCGGCGCGATCCGCCACGGCCTGACCTGGCACCTGAACCGGCCGCCCGTGGTCGAGCTCGACTACGAGATGGACTGCCGGCGCGTGCCCGTGGAGCGGGTGGCGGAGGCCTGAGGGCGGTCGCGCCTCAGGCCGCCAGCGCCCGCTCGAGGAAGTCGAGCCGGTCCTGCCCCCAGAACAGCTCGCCGCGGTAGGCATAGGTCGGGGCGCCGAAGACGTCCCGGTCGATCGCCTCCTGCGTGTAGGCGTCGTGCGCGGCCGCCACCTCCGGCGACTGCGCGGCCTCCCAGAGCATCCCGGCGTTGCGGCCGTGCTCGGCCGCGATCGCCTTCAGCGTCGCGGGATCGGAGACGTCGCGCTCCTCCTCCCAGACCGCCCTGCCGAGGAAGCCGACCAGCGCGAGCGCGTTGAGGTCCCTGAGGTCCGCCGCGATGACGAGGCGCGCGGCCATCGCGGTCGGCACGCGGGCATGCCGCGGCTCGAGGTTGATCGGGATGCCGAGATGCGCCCGCCAGCGCCGCAGCTCCGCCATGCGATAGAGCTGGCGCTGCCGCGGGCGCTGGGCGACCGGCAACCCGCCCGACGCGGCGAAGACGCGCGCCATGTCCACCGGCTTGACGGCGACATGGGCGCCCGCGCGCCGCGCGATCTCCACGAAGCGCGCGTGCCCGAGATAGGTCCAGGGGCTGTTGGGCGTGAAGTAATAGTCGATCGTCTTCGTCATGGACCATCCCCGCCGGAGGAAAGCGAACCTGGAGGAAAGAGAACCTGGATCGGATCTCGGGATCGGATCTCGCCGCTCAGCCGGGTGGGCGACGCTCGCGCCAGGGCGTGGCGCGCTCGTAGGCGTGGCCCACGCGCAGCACCTTGGCATCGTCGAAGGGCCTCCCCGCGACCTGGATGCCGAGCGGCAGCCCGTCCGGCGTGAAGCCCGCGCAGACGACCAGCGACGGCGCGCCGGTCAGGCTGAACGGCGCCATCACCAGCTTGCCGCGCGTCCCGAAATAGGGACGGCCCGTGATGTCGTCGATGCGCGGCGCCGGCCCGAGCGCCGCGGCGCAGACCACGGCGTCCAGGCCCTCGGTCGCGCGCATGTACTGGTCGCAGAGCTGGCGGCGCCAGCGCATCGCGTGGACCACGTCCGCGCCGCCGATCGCCGCGCCCGCGCGCAGCCGCGTGCGGGTGATCTCGGCGTAGAGTTCCGGATGCTCCGCGAGGTCGCGCTCGTGGATCGCGTAGGCCTCGGCGTAGAGCAGCACGCGCACGCAGGCGTCCCAGTCGGCATGCGGCGCGAGCTTCACGTCGACGATCCGCGCGCCCAGCCTGCGCAGCACCTTGAGCGAATCCTCGATCGCCGCGATCGCGACCGCGTCGCCCTCGACGTCGCGCTCGTGGAAATGCCGCACGACGCCGATGCGCATGCCCTGGATGCCGCGGCCGAGGCCGCGCGCGAAGCCGCCGGCGAGCGGCGCCGGCGCCTCGGCCGGGTCCTCGCCATCGGGTCCGGCGATGACGTCCATCGCGAGCGCGCAATCCTCCACCGTCCAGGCCAGCGGCCCGCAATGGTCGAGGCTGAAGGCGAGCGGGACGACGCCCGTGCGCGGCACGAGGCCATAGGTCGGCTTGAAGCCCGCGACGCCGCAGAACGCCGCGGGGCCGCGGATCGAGCCCGAGGTGTCGGAGCCCATCGCGAGCGGCACCAGGCCGGCGGCGACCGCCGCGCCCGAGCCGCTCGACGAGCCGCCGGTGAAATGCGCGCGGTTCCAGGGATTGCGCGCCGGCGGGAAGGGCAGGTCGTAGGCCGGCCCGCCGGTCGCGAATTCGTGCGTGGCGAGCTTGCCGAGCATCGTTCCCCCCGCCGCGGCGAGGCGCGCGGCGACGGTCGAGTCGCGCCTGGGGACGTTGCGCGCCAGCAGCGCCGAATGCGCGGTCGTGCGGATGCCGGCGGTGGCGTAGATGTCCTTCAGCGCGAAGGGCACGCCGTGCAGCTTGCCAAGGTCGCGCCCGCGCTTGCGCGCCGCGTCGGCGGCGCGCGCGGCCTTGCGTGCATGGTCGGCGGTCACCAGCACGAAGCTGGACAGGGCGGGATCGAGCGCGGCGATGCGCTCGAGCGATTCCTCGACCAGGGCGGCGGCGGTGGTCCGGCCGGCGGCGAGCGCGCGCGCGGCCGAGGCGATGGTGTGGATGCGCGCGCTCATGCGCCGGCCTTCCGGGCGGCGCGCGCGCGGCGCGGCACGAAGACGAGCTCTGGCTCCGCGGCATAGGGCTGGCGGCGCGGGATCCGCGCGATGAGCTCGCGCATCGCGGCGGCGGCCTCCCTGTCGAGCATCGCCTGGCGGCGCGGGTCGACGCGCTTCGCGGTCTTCGGTCTGGCCATGTGTCCTCTCCCCATTCGCTCCGGCGCGGGCGTCATGCCTTGCCGAAGAGTTCCGTCATGAAGGCGCTCGCCTTGAGCCCGGTGCCGGTGAGCACGACCACGGTCGTCTCGCGCGGCGAGATGCGGCCCGTGGCGAGGAGCCGGCCCGCCGCAGCCGCCGCGGTGGCGCAGGTCGGCTCGACATAGAGGCCCATCGCGGCGAGCTTGCGCAGCGCCGCGACGAGCTCGTCCTCGGCGATCGCCATCGTGCCGCCGCCGGAGCGGCGGATGGCGTCGAGCACGGGCTTGAGCCGCACCGGGCGCTTGATCGCCGTGCCCTCGGCGATCGTCGGCGACCATTCGCGCGGCTGCAGCACGTCGGCGCCGGCCTCGAAGGCGGCATGGATCGGCGAGACGTTCGTCGGCTGGACGCAGAAGAGCCGCGGCAGCCGCGCGATCTGGCCCGCGGCGAGCAGCTCGCCGAAGCCGATGTCGCAGCCCAGCACGTTCGAGCCCGCGCCGCAGGGGATGATCACGTTGTCGGGCGCGCGGAAGCCGAGGTCCTCCCAGAGCTCGTAGGCGAGCGTCTTGGTGCCCTGCAGGAAGAAGGCCTGCCAGTTGTGGCTGGCGTAGAAGATGCTGGCGGACTGGCGGATCGCCTCGTTCTCGGACTCCTCGCGCGGCCCGGGCACGAGCTGCACCTCGGCGCCGAAGGCGCGCATCTGCGCGACCTTCGGCGGCTGCGTCGTCGCGGGGCAGAGGATGCGCACCTTCATGCCCGCCGCGGCGCCGAAGGCGGCGATCGCCGCGCCGCCATTGCCGGAGCTGTCCTCGAGGATCGACCCGATCCCGGCCTGGTGCAGGTAGGACACCATCACCGCCGCGCCGCGGTCCTTGAAGCTGGAGGTGGGCGCGAACCACTCGAGCTTGAAGCGCAGCCGCGCGCCCTCCCACTCCTTCTCGACGAGCGGCGTGCAGCCCTCGCCAAGGCTGACCGGCGCGATCGGCATCGGCAGCGCGGCGCGATAGCGCCAGATCGAGCGCTCGCCGCGCTCGATGTCGTCGCGGCCGATGCCGGGCAGCGCGCCCAGCATCAGAGGCCGGCCGGCGTCGGAGCGCCAGCGCGGCTCGGCAAGCGGGTATTCGCGCCCGTCGACGGGATCGATGTAGCTCGCGGACATGGCTCCTCCCTCAGGCCGCGCGCAGGTTCTCGCGCGCGACGCGCAGCGCGAGGTCGTCGAGCGCGCCGGCGAAGATGTCGAACATCTCGTCGATCTCCGCCTCGGTGATCACCAGCGGCGGCGAGAAGCAGAGCGATTCCGTGGCGCCGGTCGCGCGCAGGATCAGGCCGCGCTCCTGGCACATGCGGCGCAGCGCCTCCTTCACCAGCGGCGGGAACTTGCGCTTCGTCTGCTTGTCGGCGGCGAGCTCGACCGCGCCCATAAGCCCGACGCCGCGCGTCGTGCCGACCAGCTCGTGGCCGGCGAAGCCGTGGATGCGCTCGAGGAAGCGGCGCGAGACGCGGCGGACATGGCCGACGATGTCGCGCTCGGCCATCAGGTCGACGACCTTGCTCGCGACGGCGACCGCGACCGGGTGCGCGGAGGTGGTGAAGGCCTGCGCGAACATGCCGATCTTGCGGCTCTGCTCGACCATCGCGCGCCAGATCTTCTCGCTGATCATCACGCCGGCGATCGGCTGGTAGGCGGAGGACAGGCCCTTGGCCATGGCGACGAGGTCGGGCCGGAGGCCATAGGTCTGCGAGCCGAACATGTTGCCGGTGCGCCCGAAGCCGCAGATCACCTCGTCGGCGACGAGCAGCACGTCGTGGCGGCGCAGCACCTCCTGGATCGCCTCGAAGTAGCCGCGCGGCGGCACGACCGCGCCGGCCGCGCCCATCACCGGCTCGGCGATGAAGGCGGCGACCGTGTCCGGCCCCTCGGCGAGGATCATCTGCTCGAGCTCGTCGGCGAGGCGCGCGGAGAACGCCTCCTCGCTCTCGCCCTCGCGACCCTCGCGCCAGAAATGCGGGAAGCCCGTGTGCAGGAACCCCGGCAGCGGCAGGTCGAAGTCCGCGTGCATCACCGGCACGCCGGTGAGCGAGCCCGAGGCCAGCGTCAGGCCGTGGAAGCCGAAGCGCCGCGCGATGAACTTCTTCTTCCGCGGCCGGCCGATCGCGTTGTTGTAGTAGCGCACCAGCTTGACGATCGTGTCGTTCGCCTCGCTGCCGGAATTGGTGAAGTAGACATGGCTCATCGGCACGGGCGCGATCGCCTTGAGCTTCTCGGCGAGCTCGCCGGCCTGCGACGTCGTCTTGTCGAAGAGCGTGTGGTAGAAGGGCATGCGCCGCAGCTGGGCCACGCCCGCCTCCGCGATCTCGCTCTCGCTGAAGCCGAACGAGGCGCACCACATGCCTGCCACGCCCTCGATGTAGGACTTGCCGTCCTCGTCGAAGACGCGGATGCCCTTGCCCGAAGAGATCACCAGCGGCGGCGTCTCCTCGAGCGCGGCGAGGTTGCCGTAGCCGTGCACGAGGCTGGCCGCGGCGCGCGCGCCCGCGGAGTTCTTCGGAACGGACATCCTGTCCCCCATCGCGATTCCCGGCGCCAGTTCAGCCGATAAGCCGCGCGCCGTCGAGTGCCGTCGCGCGCCGATCCTTGCCCGCGGCGCGCGGCTTCGCGACACTGCGCGCTCCACGCAAGGGAGGGGACATGATCCACGAGCTCCGCATCTACCACTGCATGCCCGGCAAGATGCCCGCGCTGCTCAAGCGCTTCGAGACG
>CANMWW010000061.1 GCA_947500965.1 Alphaproteobacteria bacterium | reverse complement strand
GGACCATGACGAAACGCAGGAACTTCCTTCGCAGCGCCGCCACCACGGCCGCGGCCGCGGGTGCCGTCGCGGCGAGCAACCTGCCGGCCCCGGCGATCAGCCAGGGCCGCATGGAGTGGCGCATGGTGACGTCCTGGCCGATGAACCTGCCCGGGCCCGGCGTCTCCGCGAACCGCGTCGCCGAGCGCATCGGCACGCTGTCCAACGGGCGCCTGACCGTGAAGGTCTTCGGCGCTGGCCAGCTCGTCCCGGCGCTGGGCGTGTTCGACGCCGTCTCGCAGGGCACGGCCGAGATCTACCACGCGGTGCCGTCCTACTGGCTGTCGAAGTCCCGCGGCATCGGCTTCTTCGGCTCCTTCCCCTTCGGCATGGTCGCGCAGGAGCTGCAGGCCTGGCTGAACTTCGGCGGCGGCGGCGCGCTCTACGACGAGATGTACGCGCGCTTCGGCATCAAGCCCTTCATGTGCGGCGACAGCGGCCCGCAGTGGATGGGCTGGTTCCGCAAGGAGATCAACTCGGTCGACGACTTCCGCGGCCTGCGCTTCCGCACCGCGGGCCTCGGCAGCGAGATGTTCCGCCGCGCCGGCGCCTCGGTCGTCACGCTCCCGGGCGGCGAGATCTTCGCCGCGCTGCGCGCCGGCACGATCGACGCCGCGGAGTTCATCGGCCCGTGGAACGACGCCGCGCTCGGCTTCCACCAGGTCGCCAAGAACTACTACTACCCCGGCGTCCAGGAGCCGTCCTCGGCCGAGGAGATCGGCGTCAACAAGGCGAAGTTCGACGCGCTGCCCGCGGACCTGAAGCAGGTGGTGCAGTACGCGGCGCAGTCCTCCTACATGGAGTCGCTGACCGAGTACGACCAGAAGCATCCCGCCGCGGTGGCCGAGCTCGTGAGCAAGCACGGCGTCATCGTGCGCGAGGCGCCGCGCGACCTGCTCATCGCCTTCGGCAACGCCGCGGGCGAGGTGCTGGCCGAGATCCGCACCGACTCCGACCCGCTCGTGAAGCGGATCGCCGAGTCCTACGTCGCGTTCCGCAACCTGCAGGCCGAGTACACGGCGCAGGCCTACAACGGCGTGATGAACGCGCGGCGCCTGCCCATCAAGTGGGGCTGAGCACGCCGCGCTCCGACGCGGGGGACGACATGGGGCAGGGTGGCGTCCTCGCGGCGGTCGCGCGCGCCTGCGACTGGATCAACGAGCAGGTCGGCCGGCGGCTGATGTGGCTGGCCGCCCTGCTCGTCCTGGTCCAGTTCGCGGTCGTCGTGCTGCGCTACCTCTTCGGCACCAGCTTCATCGCGATGCAGGAGAGCGTGATCTACATCCACGCCACGCTCTTCATGCTGACGATCGGCTACACGTTCCTGCACGACGGTCATGTGCGCGTCGACGTGATCTACGCCGGCTTCGGGCCACGGGGCCGCGCCCTCGTCGACTTCATCGGCACGCTGGTCGCGGTGATCCCCTTCTGCGCGCTCGTGCTCTGGTTCTCCTGGGGCTTCGTCGGCGCCTCGTGGAAGATGCGCGAGGGGCCGATGTTCGTGGGCGGCCTGCCCTTCGTCTACCTGCTCAAGACCACGATCCCGCTCTTCGCCGGGCTGCTGCTGCTGCAGGGCGTCGCGATCGCGATCAAGTCGGCGATGGTCCTCGCCGGGCGCGAGGTCCGTGTCTTCGAGGCCGGGCATAGCGGGGAGGGGACCCAGACATGAGCGGCCTCGGCGGCATCCTCGACCTCCTGATGTTCGCGACGCTGTGTTTCGCGATCCTCACCGGCTTCCCCGTCGTCTTCATCCTCACGGGCTGCGCGCTGGTCTTCGGCGGCCTCGGCTGGGCGCTTGGCGCGCTGGCGCCCGAGCTGCTCGGCGCGCTGCCGCCGCGCATCTACGGCACGATGACGAGCGAGGTGCTGATCGCGATCCCGCTCTTCGTCTTCATGGGCATCATGCTCGAGCGCTCGAAGATCGCCGAGGAGCTGCTCGAGGCCATGGGCCGGGTCTTCGGCGCCATGCCCGGAGGCCTCGCGATCTCGGTCTCGATCGTCGGCGCGCTGCTCGCGGCCTCCACCGGCATCGTCGGCGCGACGGTCGTGACGATGGGGCTGATGGCGCTGCCGAGCATGCTGCGCCGCGGCTACGACCCGGCCTTCGCCTGCGGCACGATCTGCGCGGCGGGCACGCTCGGCCAGATCATCCCGCCCTCGACCGTGATGGTCATCCTGGGCGAGGTGCTGTCGGCGGCCTACCAGCAGGCGCAGTTCGCGCAGGGCAAGTTCTCGGTGGAGACGGTCAGCGTCGGCGAGCTCTTCGCCGGCTCGATGGTCCCCGGCCTGCTGCTGGTTGCCCTCTACATCGCCTACCAGGCGGTCTTCGCGGCGCTGCTGCCGCATCGCGCGCCGCCGATCCCGCTCGCCGAGCGCAGCGACCGGCCGGTCAGCCTCGGCGAGGTCGGGCGCGCGCTGGTCCCGCCGATCGTCCTGATTGTCGCGGTGCTCGGCTCGATCATCGGCGGCGTGGCGACGCCGACCGAGGCGGCGTCGGTCGGCGCGGTCGGGGCGACGCTGCTGGCGAGCCTGCGCATGCAGGGCGTGCCGCGCTGGCCCGCCTGGGTCGCCGCGATCTCGATCCTCGGGCTGGTGGCGCTCGCGACGCAGTTCGACATGCGCCTGGGCCGCTCGAACCCGCCCATGGGCGACCGGATCGCCATGATGGTCGCGGCGCCCCTCGCGCTGGCGCTCGCGGCGAGCGTGCTGGTCGCCTTCCTGTCGATCTGGCGCCGTGGCGTGCTCGACGGCGTGATGCGGGCCACGACCAGCATCACCGCGATGATCTTCGCGACCCTGATCGGCGCGACGCTCTTCGCGCTCGTCTTCCGCGGGCTCGGCGGCGACGACATGGTCCACGAGTTCCTGAAGATGCTGCCCGGCGGCAAGTACGGCGCGCTGCTCGCCATCATGGGCGTGATCTTCCTGATGGGCTTCTTCCTCGACTTCGTCGAGATCACGATCATCGTCATCCCGATCGTCGGGCCGATCATCCTGGCGATGGGCGTCGACCCGGTCTGGTTCGGCGTGATGATCGCCGTGAACCTGCAGACATCGTTCCTGACGCCGCCCTTCGGCTTCTCGCTCTTCTACCTGCGCGGCGTCGCGCCGCCGAGCGTGGGCACGCTCGACATCTACCGCGGCATCGTCCCCTTCGTGGTCCTGCAGCTGCTCGGCCTGGCGGCGGTGATGGCCTTCCCGGCCCTCGCGACCTGGCTGCCGGAGCAGCTGTTCAAGTAGGCCGGCGCGGCCGGCTCAGCGCTTCTCGCCGCGCGAGGCGAACTGGCTGGCGGCGAGCAGCGCGACCGACAGCGCGACGAGCAGCGTCGAGATCGCGGCGATGGTCGGGTCGATCTCGTCGCGCAGCGCGTTGAACATGCGCTTGGTCATCGTCGCGTAGTCGCCGCCGGCGACGAAGAGCGAGATCGTCACCTCGTCGAGCGAGGTGATGAAGGCGAGCAGGGCGGCGGTCACCACCGGGATCCTGATCTGCGGCAGCGTCACCGTGAGGAAGGCGCGCGGGCGGCTGGCGCCGAGGCTGCGCGCGACCATCTCCTGGTTCATGTCGTAGGACTTCAGGCCCGAGGCGACGGTGATGACCACCAGCGGGATCGCCATCGTCGAATGCGCCAGCACGATGCCCGTCATCGTGTTGTTGAGGCCGAGCTGCGCGTAGAGCAGGAAGGTGCCGATCGCGACGAGGATCGCCGGCACGATCAGCGGCATCATGAAGAACGCGTAGATCACGCGCGGCGCGCGCCCGGACATGGTGTGCAGGGAATAGGCGGCCAGCGTGCCGAGCCCCGTCGACAGGACGGTCGTCAGGAAGGCGGCCGCGAAGGAGATCCAGGTCGCCTGGCGCCACTCGCGCGAGCCGAAATACGCCTCGTACCAGCGCGTCGAGTAGGCGGGCGGCGGGAACTGCAGGAAGCGCGTGTCCGAGAAGCTCAGCGGGACGACGATCAGGCTCGGCAGCACGAGGAAGAACAGCACGAGCCCGCCGAGCGCGTAGAGCCAGAGGCGGCGCCCATGCGTGATCTGCGTCTCCGTCGCCGGGCGGCCGAGCATCACCGCCCCCCGAGGATGCGGTTGAAGCCGATGACCCGGCCGACCGCCCAGAAGATGGCGAGCGCCATCGCGAGCAGCACCACGCCGAGCGCCGAGGCCGCGCCCCAGTCCGAGTGGTAGGTCACGTTGCGCTCGATCTGCATCGACCAGGTCATCACGCGGCCGCCGCCGAGCAGCGCCGGCGTGACGTAGAAGCCGAGGCAGAGGATGAAGACGATGATGATCCCCGCCGCCAGCCCGGGCAGGGACAGCGGCACGTAGACGTGCCGGAAGGCCTGGCTCGGCGTCGCGCCCAGGTTGGCGGCGGCGCGCACGTAGTCGCGGTCGATCGCGCGCATCGTGGCGTAGAGCGGCAGGACCATGAAGGGCAGCATGATGTGCACCATGCCTATGGTCGTGCCGGTGAAGTTGTGGACGAGGCGCAGCGGAAGGTCGATCAGCCCGGCGTCGGCCAGCCAGGTGTTCACCAGGCCGCGGCGCTGCAGCAGGACGAGCCACGCGTAGCAGCGCACGAGCAGCGAGGTCCATACCGGGAAGAGAACGAAGAGCAGCAGGATCGCCGCCGTGCGCTGGCGCGCCTGCGCGATCAGGTAGGCGAGCGGGTAGCCGAGCAGCGCGCAGATCGCGGTCACCAGGAAGGTGAGCTCGAAGGTGGTCTGCAGCGAGTACGCGTAGCTGGAGTGCAGCAGGCGCGCGTAGTGCTCGAGCGTGTAGGAATCGCCCTTGCGCACCGAGAGCCAGAACAGCCACGCGATCGGCGCCAGCGCGACGACGCCGATGAGCAGCAGCCCGGGCGCCGCGAGGGCGCCGAGCACGAGCCGCTCGCGCCGCGCGTCGGCGCGCAGTTCCGCGGCGTTCGGGCCCTGGGCCGTGGCGGCCGTCATGCGTCGTCGGGGACGAGGATGGTGTCGGCCGGGGCGAGGGCGAGGGCGACCTCGCCGCCGACGCCCGGCAGCGCGGGCGCCGAGGCGCTCGCGGCCTGGCGCGCCGCGATGCGCGCGCCGCCCGGCAGCTCGACGTAGAAGAGCGTGCTCTCGCCCTGGTAGACGAGCTCGTCCACGCGGCCGCGCAGCACGTTGAGGCCCGCGCCATCCTCGCCCGGCGCGAGCACGCGCAGCTTCTCCGGCCGCAGCACGAGGAGGGGGGACGCCATCGCCGGCACGCCGCCCGACAGCATGAGCCGCGCGCCGCCCGCCCAGGCCTCGCAGCCGCGCAGCTCGACCGGCAGGAAGCTCGACTCGCCGATGAACTCCGCGATGAAGCGGCTGCCCGGGCGCTCGTAGATCTCGCGCGGCCCGCCGACCTGGCGGAACCGGCCCTTGTCGATCACCGCCACGCGGTCCGACATGGTCAGCGCCTCGCGCTGGTCGTGCGTCACGTAGACCGTCGTCATGCCGAGGCGGCGATGCAGGCGCCGCACCTCGATCTGCATCTCCTCGCGCAGCTTCTTGTCGAGCGCGGAGAGCGGCTCGTCCATCAGCAGGATGCGCGGCTCGAAGATGATCGCGCGCGCAAGCGCGACGCGCTGGCGCTGACCGCCCGAGAGCTGGTCGACCTGGCGCGCGCCGAGCCCGGATAGCTGCACCATGTCGAGCGCGCGGCGCACCCGCTCCTCGATCTCGGACCTGCCGAGGCCGCGCAGGCGCAGCGGGTAGCCCAGGTTCCCCGCGACGTCCATGTGCGGGAAGAGCGCGTAGTTCTGGAACACCATGCCGACGCCGCGCCTGTGCGGCGGCGCGAGCGTGACGTCGTCGTCGCCGAAGCGGATGCGACCGCAATCCGGGCGCTGGAACCCGGCGAGCACCATGAGCAGCGTCGTCTTGCCGGAGCCCGAGGGCCCGAGCAGCGTCAGGAACTCGCCGCTGGCGACGTCCAGGCTGACGTCGTCCAGCGCCTTGAAGGCGCCATAGGCCTTGCCGATGCCAGTGATGGAGATCGGGAGCCCGCTGCCGCGCTCCCCGCCGGATGCCTCGCCGATGGCAGCCTCCCGTGTCCGGATGTGGCGCGGCCGTCCCGGCGCCCGCGCCGGGACGGCCGTCCTGCCGTGGTTCAGCGCTGCATGAACGCGTCGAAGCGCTTCACCATCTCGTCGTTGTTCTTCACCCACCAGTCGACGTCGAGGGTGAAGCCCTTGCCGACGTTCTGCGGCGAGTTGGGGAGGCCCGCGGCCATCTCCGGCGTGATGATGCCGGTGTCGTAGCCCTTGGTGTTCGCCGGGGCGTAGTTGATGTACTTGGAGATCGAGGCCTGCGCGTCGGGGCGCATCATGATCGCGAGCGCCTTCATCGCGAGGTCCTTGTTGGGCGCGCCCTTCGGCATCATCCACGCGTCCGACACCATCATCTGCTGGTCGAAGGTGATGGCGAGCGGGCCGCCGCGGCCCTCCTTGTCGGCCATCGCGGCCTGGATGCGGCCGTTCCACGCGCCGACCATCTCGACCTCGCCGTCCTGCAGCACCTGCACCGACTGCGCGCCCGAGGCCCACCACACGACGACATGGGGCTTCAGGCTCTCGAGCTTGCGGAAGGCGCGGTCGACGTCGAGCGGATAGAGCTTGTCCATCGGCACGCCGTCGGCGATCAGCGCCGCCTCGAGGCTGTAGATCGGATGCCGGCGCATCGACCTGCCGCCCGGGAAGTCCTTGACGTTCCAGAACGCGTCCCAGCCCCTGGGCTGCTTGTCGCCGAAGGGCTTCTTGCGCCAGCCGATCGCGACCGAATAGACGATCTGCGACATGCAGTGGTCGGACTTGAGCTCCTTCGGGACGCCGGGATCCGCGACGATCGCCGGGTCGAGCTTCTCGAGCCTGCCCTCCCTCTCGAGCAGCGCGCAGGTGTAGTAGCCCTGCGTCGTCAGGTCCCAGGTCGGCTTGCCGGAGGCGACCTGGGCGCGCACGTCGGCGATGCCCTGCGTCGTCTCCTCCTTGATGGTGATGCCGAGTTCCTTCTCGACGAGGTTGAACCACGCCTCGCGCTGCGCCTTCTGGAAGGCCCCGCCCCAGGACGAGATGGTGATGGATCTCTGCTGGGCGTCGGCGGCACCGCCAAGGGCCATGGCCGCGCAGGTCGCCGCAAGAATCGCCCAAGAACGCGTCTTCATCGTCTCGCCTCCCCCATGAAAGCGCCCGGCCGCGAGAGGCCGATGCATGCTCGCCAGTGGAGCCCGTCCGGGCGAAACTAGTCAAGGATCGAGGGCAGGGGAGGGACCGGCATGGCGCTTCACTTCGAGCGCGCGGAATTCGACGCGCGGGTGGCCGCGGCGCGCGCGGCGCTGCGCCGCGAGGGGCTGGCGGCCATCCTGCTCTTCGCGCAGGAGAGCCATTTCTACCTGACGGGCTTCGACACCAGCGGCTTCGTCTTCTTCCAGTGCGCGGTGCTCGGCGCCGACGACGGCCCGGTCACGCTGCTGACGCGCCGGCCGGACCTCGAGCAGGCGCGCCGCACCTCGACGATCGAGGACATCAGGCTCTGGTACGACGCCGAGGGCGCGGATCCGTCGCGCGAGCTGCTGGCGATCCTCGAGGAGCGTGGCCTGCGCGGCGCGCGCGTGGGCATCGAGCTGCGCAGCTTCGGCCTCACCGCCGACAAGTACGAGCTGGTGCGCCGCAGGCTCGAGGGCTGGTGCGAGCTGGTCGACGCCTCGGCCATCGTGCGCGAGCTCAGGCTGGTGAAGTCGCCGGCCGAGCTCGCCCATGTCCGGCGCGCCGCGGCGCTGGCGGACGACGCGCTCGAGGCGATGCTCGCGGCCTCGCGCCCGGGTGCCTTCGAGGGCGACATCGCCGCCGCGGGCTCGGTGCCCATCCTTGCCGGTGGCGGCGATCCCCCGCCCTCGGGCCCCGTCCTGGGCTCGGGCGACCGCGCCCTGCTGGTCCGCAGCGCGACGGGCTTCCGCCACCTCGACCCGGTCGACCAGCTGACGATGGAGTTCGCCGCCAGCTACCGGCACTACTGCGCCTGCCTGATGCGCACGATCGCCATCGGCAGGGCGGACGAGCGCCAGCGCCGCATGTTCGAGGTGACGCGCGACGCGCTGCGCGCGATGACCGAGGCCGCGCGGCCGGGCCTGCCGCTGGGCGGCATCGACGAGGCGCATCGCCGCGTCTACGACGCCGCCGGCTTCGGCGGCGCGCGCATGTCGGCCTGCGGCTACTCGCTGGGCGCGCTCTACCGCCCGACCTGGATGGACGTGCCGCCGATGATCTACGCCGGCAACCCGATGCCGATCCGGCCGGGCATGGTGCTGTTCCTCCACGCCATCCTCGTCGACGCGCCCGCCAACCTCGCGATGTCGCTCGGCCACACGGTGGCGATCGGCGAGCACGGCGCCGAGGTGCTGAGCCGCATCGAGCCCGAATACGTCGTCAGGACCTGAGGCGATGCGCGGCCGCGATCACACCGCGCGGCCCGCGAGCAGCCCCTCGTAGACCGCCTCCTCGGCGCTGCGCGGCGACAGGCAGTCGCCCGCGAGGTGGATCTCGACGCCGAGCCCCTCGAGCTCGCGCTCGAGCGACGCGGCCGGCGCCTGGCCGGCGGCGACGACCACGGTGTCGACCTCCTCGC
>CANMWW010000060.1 GCA_947500965.1 Alphaproteobacteria bacterium | reverse complement strand
GACCAGCCCCTCGGCGTCGTCGAGGTCCTTCACGCCCAGCGGCAGCCCATGCAGCGCCGGCATCTCGTGGCCGCGCATCATCGCGCGCTCGGCGGCGCGCGCCTCCTTCTCGGCGCGCGGCCAGCACGTGTCGGTCAGCGCCTTGACGGCATGGTTCACCTTGTCGGCGCGCGCGCGGCAGCTGCGCAGCAGCTCCACCGGCGAGAGCTTCCTCGCGCCGATCAGGCGGCGCGCCTCGACGGCGGGCAGGTCGCAGGGCTCGGTCATCTCGCTCTCCCTCGGGCGGCATCCTGGATGGCGTGCCAGACGCGCGCGGGCGTCATCGGCAGCTCGACGTGGCTGACGCCATCCGCGGCAAGCGCGTCGACGACGGCGTTGGCGACCGCGGCCGCGGCGCCGTTGGTCGGCAGCTCGCCCACGCCCTTGATGCCGAGGATGTTGTTGGGCGAGGGGTTGGAGGCGATCGCGTGCGCGAACATCGGCAGGTCCGCCGCGCGCGGCAGCGCGTAGTCCATCAGCGTCGCCGCGACCATCTGGCCGCTCTCGTCGTAGCGCGCGTCCTCGAGCAGCGCCTGGCCGACGCCGGTGGCGTAGCCGCCATGCAGCTGGCCCGCGAGGAGCATCGGGTTGACCACCGTGCCCACGTCGACCGCGGCCACGAAGCCGTCGAGCCGCACGACGCCGGTCGCGGGATCGACCTCGACCTCGCAGAGCGCGACGCCCGTGGGCCAGGTCTCGACCGTGTCGGCGAAGTCGGCGCGGCCCTCGATAGCGCCGGCGCGCGCGGCGAGCTCGAACAGGCCGATGCGCCGGTCCGTCCCGACGACGGCGAAGCCGCCATCGCGGAACTCGATGTCGATCGTCGCGGCCTCGAGCACCTCGCCCGCGCGCGCGCGCGCCGCCTCGATCGCGGCGTCGGAGGCGCGCTTCATCGTCGTGCCGGAGACGATCATGGAGGAGGAGCCGCCGGTGCCGCCGCCGCGCGGGATGGTGGCGCTGTCGCCCTGGACGATGCGCACGCGCTCCGGCGGCACGCCGAACACGGCGGCGACGACCTGCGCGTAGGCGGTGGCGTGGCCCTGGCCCTGGCTCTGCGTGCCGGTGCGCGCCTCGATCACGCCATCGGCGCCGATCGTGATGATCGACGTCTCGTCGCCCCAGCCGCCCGAGCCGTGGAGGTGGCAGGAGAGGCCGCGCCCGCGGCGCAGGCCGCGCGCGGCCGAGGCGGCGCGGCGCGCGGCGTAGCCCGCGTCGTCGCCCAGGGCCAGCGCCTCGTCCATCAGCCGCTGGAAGTCGCCGCTGTCGTAGAGGTAGCCGAGCGCGGTGCGGTAGGGGAACGCGTCGCGCCGGACCATGTTGAGCCGGCGCAGCTCGACCGGGTCGCGGCCGGTGGCGCGCGCGGCCTCGTCGACGAGGCGCTCGACGAGCACGCCCGTCTCCGGCTTGCCGGCGCCGCGGAAGGCATCGACCGGCGCGGTGTTGGAGAAGGCGCAGCGCATCGCGATGAAGGCGGCCGGGACGTCGTAGAGCGAGGTCAGCACCTTCGCCATGCCGCCCGTCGTGATGGTCGGCGTCACCGCCGAGACATAGGCGCCGTAGTTCGCGACCGCGTCGACGCGGATCGCGAGGAAGCGCCCCTCGGCGTCGAGCGCGAGCGCGGCCTCGGCCACGAGGTCGCGCGCATGCGTGTCGGCGAGGTGGTGCTCGGTGCGCTCCTGCACCCAGCGCACCGTGCGCCCGAGCTTCCGCGCGGCGAAGCAGGCCAGCGCCTGCTCGGGATAGGGCGGCAGCTTGGGCCCGAAGCCGCCGCCGACGTCCTCGCTCACCACGCGCAGCGCCTCGCGCGGGATCCTCAGCACGTGGTCGCAGAGCAGGCGGTGGATGACATGCACGCCCTGCGAGGGCGTGGTCAGCGTGACGACGCCCGTGCCTGCGTCCCACTCCGCGAGCGCGGCGCGCGGCTCGACGTAGCTGGCGAGGATGCGGTTGGCGCGGAACGACACGCGCGCGACGTGCGCGGCGCGCGCGAAGGCTGCCGCGGTCGCGGCCTCGTCGCCCTTGCGCCAGTCGCAGACGAGGTTGCCCGGCGCCTCGTCGTGCAGGAGCGGCGCCCCCGGCAGCAGCGCCGCGTCGCCCGTGGTCACCGCGTCGAGCGGCTCCCAGTCGACCTCGATGGCCTCCGCGGCGTCGCGCGCGCGGTCGAGCGTGTCGGCGACGACCATGGCCACGATCTCGCCGACATGGCGCACGCGCCCCGGCGACATCGGCAGGCGCGGCGGCTCGACATGCCGCCTGCCGTCGACGCCCTTGATCTCCACGAGGCAGGGATTGTGGCCGAGCCCGGCCGCCACCGTGTCCTCGGCGGTGTAGACCGCGGCGACCCCCGGCATCGCGCGCGCGGCGCCGGCCGCGATCGCGCGGATGCGCGCATGGGCGTGGGGCGAGCGCAGGAAGACCACCTGCAGGGCATCGGCGGGCGCGCGGTCGGCGGCGAAGTGCCCGCCGCCCGTCAGGAGGCGCGGATCCTCCAGCCGCCGCAGCGGCTGCCCGAGGCCGGGAAGGACGTCGTAGGCCATGCGTCTCCTCGCTTGAAAGGCGCCACGTTACTCCCGCCGGCGCCGCGCGGGCAGTGCGGATCGACGCGCCGGCGCCGCCGCCCCTGGCGCGCGCAGGTAGGCCACCACCATGTCGCCGACGAGCGCCTCGTAGGCGGCGACGCGGCGCGGGGCGAACATGTCGCCCGCGAAGGCGGAGGACAGCGTCCAGCGGTTGGCGCAGTAGAAGTAGCCGAGGCCCGCGAGCGCGATGTAGAGCGCGGTGGCGTCGACGTCGGCGCGGAAGACGCCCGCGGCGCGGCCGCGCGCGAGCAGGTCCTCGATCGTCGCGAAGAGCGGGTTGTAGAGCGCGCGGATGCGCGGCATCGCGCGGACGTGGCGGGCGCGGTGGAGGTTCTCCTCGTTCATCAGCGCGACGATCTCGGGATGCGCGCGGAACAGGCGGAAGGTGCCGCGCGCGAGGCGGCGCATGCCCTCCGCCGGGTCGAGCGTGCCAAGGGCGTCGGCGTCCTGGCCCGCCCGCAGCAGCGCGTAGATGCGCTCGAGCGCGGCCTTCCAGAGCTCCTCCTTGGAGCCGAAATGGTGGAACACGAGGCCCTTCGCGACCCCGGCGTCGCGCGCGAGCGCGTCCATGCGCGCGCCGGCCAGCCCGCGCGCCGCGAACTCGCGCACCGCGGCATCGAGGATCGCGTCGCGCGCCAGGGCGGCGTCGCGCGTGCCCGGCTTGCGGCGTTGACGGGCAACGGCCATGCGTGCAGAGTCCCATCCTGTTGACCGCGTGGTCAACAAGAACCGCGGTTCGGGGGACGGGCTGGTGGCAGGCACGGGGACGGGCACGGCGCGCATCGGGGTCGACGTCGGCGGCACCTTCACGGACGTCGTGCTGGCGACCCCCGACGGCAGGCTCTTCGTCAACAAGACGACCACGACGCCGCGCGACCCCGGCGAGGGCGTCGCCGCCGGCATCGCCGCCGTCCTCGCCGAGGCCGGGCTCGCGCCCGCAGCCGTCGCGGAGATCGTCCACGGCACGACGGTCGGCTCGAACACGATCCTGCAGAAGGCCGGCGCGCGCACGGGGCTGCTGGCGACGCGCGGCTTCCGCGACGTGCTCGAGATCGGGCGCATCCGCACCCCCGGCATGTTCGACATGGCGTGGTCGAAGCCCGAGCCGCTCGTGCCGCGGCGCTGGCGCCTCGAGGCGCGCGAGCGCGTGGCGGCCGACGGCTCGGTCGTCGCGCCGCTCGACGAGGCCGGCGTGCGCGAGGCCGCCGCCTTCTTCCTCGCCGAGGGCGTCGAGTCCGTCGCCGTCGCCTTCATCAACAGCTACGCCAACGACGCCCACGAGCGGCGCGCCGCCGCGATCCTGCGCGAGGCCGCGCCCGCGCTGCTGGTCACCGCGTCGTGCGAGGTGATGGCGGAGATCCAGGAATACGAGCGCACCAGCACGGCGGTCGTGAACGCCTACATCCTGCCAGCGATGCGCGGGTACCTGTCTCGCCTCGCCGAGCGCCTCGCGGCGATCGGCGTCGGCGCGCCGGTCCAGGTGATGGCCTCCAATGGCGGGATGGTCGGCCTCGCCGCGGCGCGCGAGCGCCCGGTCTTCGCGGTCGGCTCCGGCCCGGCGGGCGGCGTCGCCGGCGCGGCGAGGCTCGGCCCGGCCATCGCGACGCCGGACCTCATCGTCTTCGACATGGGCGGCACGACCGCCAAGGCCGCGATCGTCGAGGGCGGCCAGCCCTCGCTGGTCACCGAGTACGAGTTCCGCGACGGCATCAGCACGCCCTCGCGCTTCACCAAGGGCGCCGGCTACATGCTCAAGGTGCCGGCGATCGACATCGCCGAGGTCGGCTCGGGCGGCGGCTCGCTCGCGCGCATCGACGCCGGCGGGCTGCTCGTCGTCGGCCCGCAGAGCGCCGGCGGCGACCCCGGCCCCGCCTGCTACGGCCGCGGCACCGAGCTGCCGACCGTGACCGACGCCAACATGGTGCTGGGCTACCTCAACCCCGAGGCGCTGGCCGGCGGCTCGCTGCGCGTCGACGCCGCGCTGTCGCGGCGCGCGGTGGAGGCGCATGTCGCGCGCCCGCTCGGCCTGGGGGTCGAGGAGGCCGCGCACGGCATCCGCCAGATCGCGAACGTCAACATGGCGCGCGCCATCCGCGCGGTGACGGTCGAGCGCGGCAAGGACCCGCGCGACCTCGCCCTGATGGCCTTCGGCGGCGGCGGCCCCCTCCACGCCGTCGACGTCGCGCGGCTGCTCGGCATGCGCCGCGTGCTCGTGAGCCCGGTCTCCGGCGTCTTCTCCGCCGCCGGCATGCTGGCCGCGGAGGCCGCGCACGAATTCGTGCGTCCGATGCTCGTGCCGCTCGCCGCGGCCGGGCCGGCGGCCGTCGCCGCCGGCTTCGCGGCGATGGAGGCGGAGGGCCGCGCCGCGCTGGCCGGCGAGGGCTACGACCGCGCCGCGACAAGGCTGCGCTTCGCGGCCGACCTGCGCTATCTCGGCCAGTCCTCGCAGCTGACCGTGCCCGTGCCCGACAGCGGCTTCGAGCGCGACGACATGGCAATGCGCTTCGAGCGCGTCTACCGCGACACCTTCGGCTACGTGGCCGAGGGCGAGCCGGTCGAGCTCGTCAACCTGCGCCTCTCCGCCATCGGCGTCGCGCGCAGCCGCATCGACTTCGCCCGCCTCGCGCTCGACCCGCGCGCGCTGGCGGGCGCGCATGGCGAGCGGCGCGTGTCCTTCGCGCGCGGCGCCGCGCCCGTCCTCGCGCGGCTGGTGCCGCGCGCGGCCCTCGCCGACGGCCCGGTGCAGGGCCCGGCGATCGTGGAGAGCTACGACACGACGATCGTCGTGCCGCCCGGCTGCGTCGCGCGCGCGGCGGCCGCGGGTTGCGTCGAGATCGAGATGGGAGACGACGATGCCTGAGTCCGGCGCGCCGCCCGGCGACCCGATCGCCTTCGCGGTGATCAAGAACGCCATGGATGCCATCGTCGACGAGGTCGCGTGGACGGTGATCCGCACCGCGCGCTCGGAGATCGTCAAGGACGTGATGGACTACTCGGCCGCGATCTGCGACGCGCGCGGCGAGATGGTCGCCCAGGCCAAGACGATCGCCCAGCACCTCGGCGCGATCCCCGAGGCGATGGAGGCGGTGAAGGCGCGCTGGAACGGGCGCCTCGCGCCCGGCGACGCGGTGATCATGAACGACCCGTACTCGGGCGGCATGCACCTGCCGGACATCTTCATGTTCTTCCCGGTCTTCGCGGGCGCGGAGATCCTCGCCTGGACCGTGGTGATCTGCCACCACACCGACATGGGCGGCCGCGTGCCGGGCTCCAACGCCGCGGACAGCACCGAGATCTACCAGGAAGGCCTGCGCATCCCGCCGCTCAAGCTCTTCCATGCCGGGCGCATGGACGAGACGCTCGAGGCGATGATCGGCCTCAACGTCCGCGTCCCGGACCGCGTGCTCGGCGACCTGCGCGCGCAATACGCGGCCTGCCAGGTCGGCGCGCGCGAGATCGCGAAGCTGGTCGAGCGCCACGGCGCCGACGGGTTGCGCGCGCACCTCGCCGCGCTGCTCGACTACGCCGAGCGCATGGCGCGCGCCGAGATCTCCACCTGGCCCAGGGGCACGTACCGCTTCGTCGACCACATCGACAGCGACGGCCTCTCCGACGCGCCCGTGCCGCTCTGCGTCGCCATCACCGTGCGCGAGGGCGGCTCGCTCCTGGTCGACTGGGCGGGCACCTCGCCGCAGGTGCGCGCCGCGATCAACTCGACGCTCTCCTTCACCAAGTCCAACGCCTTCCTCAGCGTGCGCTGCGCGCTGCGCGGCGACATCCCGAACAATGCCGGCGTGTTCCGCTGCATCGAGGTGACCGCGCCGGAGGGCAGCGTCCTCAACCCCGTCTCGCCCGCGCCGGTGGCCGCGCGCGCGCTGACCGGCTACCGCGTGATGGACGCCATGTTCGGCGCGCTGGCGCAGGTCGTGCCCGGGCTCATGCCCGCGGCGGGCGAGGGCGGCAACACCGTCGTGTGCCTCGGCGGCCGCCATCCCGACAACCGCCCCTTCATCGTCGTCGACATGATCAGCGGCTGCTGGGGCGGCCGGCCGGACCAGGACGGGATCGAGGCGATCACCAATCCCTCGCAGAACCTGTCCAACACGCCGGTCGAGGTGCTCGAGCGCCAGCATCCCGTGCGCATCGAGGAATACGCGCTGGTCCCCGACAGCGGCGGGCCGGGGCGCTTCCGCGGCGGCATGGGCCTTTCGCGCAGCTACAGGCTGCTCGCCTCCGAGGCGGTGCTGCAGCTGCGCGCCGACCGCGTGCGCTTCGCGCCCTGGGGCCTCGATGGCGGCGGCGAGGGCGGGCGCAGCGGCAACTGGCTCGGCGAGGGCGAGGCGCGCCGCGCGCTGCCCGGCAAGGTCACGATGACGATGCGCCGCGGCGAGCTGCTGCTGCACCACCAGGCCGGCGGCGGCGGCCATGGCGACCCGCTGGCGCGCGACCCCCACGCGGTGGCGCGCGATGTCTGGAACGGCAAGGTCGGCGCGCAGGCTGCGCGCGACGCCTATGGCGTCGTGGTCGCCGGCCCCGGGGCACGGCTCGACGAGGAAGCGACCGCGCGGCTGCGCGCGGAGATGGCAGTCAACCGGCCGTGAGGCGGCCAAGCAGGGGAGGAAGACGACCATGACCGGCATGAACGGGATCACGCGCCGCGCGGCGCTCGCGGCGGGCACGGCCATCCTCGCGGCGCCCGGCGTGGCGCGCGCGCAGGAGGAGAAGCTCTCGGTGCGCCTCGACTTCTCGCCCTGGGGCGTGCAGGCGGCGATGCACCTCGCCGAGGCGAAGGGTTGGTTCCGCGAGGCCGGCCTCGCCGTCGACGTGCAGGATGGCCGCGGCAGCGGCAACACGCTGCAGCTCGTCAATGCCGGCCAGGCCGACGTGGGCCAGATCCAGGTCGGGCTGGTGGCGCAGGCGCGCGAGCAGGGCGCCACGCTGCGCGCCTTCGCGGGCTTCGGCCGGCGCACGGACCTCTCGGTCCTCGTCGACCGCGACAGCCCGATCCAGCGCGTGCAGGATTTCCGCGGCAAGAGCATCGTCGTCTTCGCCGCCAGCCCCTGGGCGCCCTTCATCGACGCCTGGCTGCGCGCCGGCGGCCTCGACCGCACGAGCGTCAACGTGATGTTCGTCGATCCCGCCGCGCTCTGGGGGACCTACACCGCCAAGCGCGCCGACGGGCTGATGTCGACCACGCCCTCGGCGCTGCCGGTGGCGGAGAAGCCGCGCCCCAGCAAGGCGATCCAGGCCGACGACGCGGGCGTCGCCTTCCCGAGCTACGGCCTCGTCGCCACCGAGGCGACGCTGCGCGCGCGCGGGCCGGCGCTGAAGCGCCTCGTCGCCACGCAGCAGCGCGCCTGGGCGCATCTCGCCTCGAACCCCGACGACGGCGTGGAGGCGATGATCCGCCAGCGCCCCGACGCCAAGCTCGACCGCGACGTGCTGCGCGCGCAGATCCGCCTGACGATCGAGTTCTTCGACACGCCGGCCACGAAGGGCAGGCCGATCGGCTGGCAGGCGGAGCAGGACTGGACGGCCGCGCTGCGGGCGCTCGAGGCGGCGGGCGCGATCAAGGCGGGCTGGAAGCCCGGCGACTACTTCACCAACGACCTCGTCGGCTGACGCCGTCGCGATGGCGGCCTGCGTCGAGATCCGCGGGGCGGGCAGGACCTACGCCTCGGAGCGCGGCCCGGTGGTCGCGCTACGGGGCGTCGACCTCGACGTGCGCGAGGGCGAGTTCCTCGCGCTGCTCGGGCCCTCGGGCTGCGGCAAGAGCACGCTGCTGCGCTGCATCGCCGGCCTCGACCGCGCGAGCGAGGGCGAGGTCCGCCTGCGCGGCCGCCCGGTCGAGGAGCCGCCCGAGGGGCTCGGCATGGTCTTCCAGCGCGACGTGCTGGTGGACTGGCGCAGCATCCGCGACAACGTGCTGCTGGCGGCGGAGTTCCAGGGGCTCCCGCGGCGCGACCACGCCGCGCGCGCCGACGCGCTGCTCGCGCGCTTCGGCCTCGGCGCCTTCGCCGACCGCAGGCCCTGGGAGCTCTCCGGCGGCATGCGCCAGCGCGCCGCG
>CANMWW010000059.1 GCA_947500965.1 Alphaproteobacteria bacterium | reverse complement strand
GGCCGGGCTGGTCGCGATCGGCCTCTGCGCCTATGGCGCGGCTGGCGCGGCGCTGGGCGCGTTCAGGCCCGCGGAGGTCGCGGCGATGTTCCGCCGCCCGCGCGGGGAATGAGGGAGCGGCACCCCGCGGCTCAGCAGCCGCGCCGCAACCGGGCCGCGTAGCGTACCTTCCCGTCGGACGAGACTATGGCGATGGCGAGCTCGGCGCTTCCCGCGGGCGACAGCGAGAGCCGGTACGCGCTTGCGGACGCCGCGTAGGTATAGCCCTCGCCGTCGCGGCGCAGCAGGCGGCGCGACGACGACATGGACAGCTTGCGCTCGGTGCCCGCGCCGAAGGCGATCGTCGCCACGAGCTCGCCGCGCGCGGTGCTCTCGGTCTCGACGGCCACGCAGACCTCCTGGCCTTCGCGGCGCGGCGCGCCCTCGACCTCGAGGACGCCGGACCAGGGGCCCGACAGCCTGCCGACCGCACCCTGCGCGGGCATGCGGAAGTTCGCCGGGAAGAGGAAGCGCGCGTCGCCGGCCGGATGCGGGCAGGTCGTCTCCTTCCCCGCGGGCTCGAGGTCCGGATCCAGGAAGCGCTGGATGCACTCGCCGTACCAGGTCCGGAACTGCGCGAGGAAGGCGGCGGAATGCCCGGCCAGCGGCATGGCCTCGTCGAGGAAGAGGAACTTGCCGGGCGCGGCGGCCAGCGCCGCGCGGATCGACGGGCCCGGGTCGTTGAAGCCCTGGCATTCGTCCTTCGCCGCCATCACGACGATCGCCCGCGGCGCCTTCATCCGGGAGATGGCGTCCGCGAGCTGCCGCTGGACCGTGTCGGCGAGGCGGGCCCCGCCCCGCGCCCCGGTCGCCGAGCCGCCGCACGTGTCCGAGCCGTGGCCGGGGCCGGTCGCCAGCACGCCGAACAGCCTGTCGGTGCGCGCCGACGCCTCGATCGAGATGGCGCCGCCATAGGACTGTCCGGCGGCGACGATCCGGCGGTAGCCCTGCGCGTGCGCCTTCTCGATCCGCTCGACGAGGTCGGCGACGTGCCTGCCGCCCGAGACGCTCCAGCCGTTCTCGTGCAGGTTGTTGCGCTGGACCTTGACCACGTCCCAGCCGGCGCGCGCGAAGTCGCGCATGATCGCCGGCGGCGGCGAGTCGTACTGCGCGAGCTTGCCGGAGACGCCGTGGCTCCAGAACACGACGCCCTTCGCCGCCGCGGCTCCCTTGTAGGGATGGTCGCTGAAGGCCGGCACGTCCCAGTAGGCGGTCCAGGCGGAGGGCGGTCCGTCATAGGGCTGCGCCGACGCGGCAGGGGCCGCGAGCGCAATGGCGAGCGAAGCCAGCGCGGCCATGGTTCCCCTCATCGCGTCCTCCCCCGCCCGCGCCGCCCCGCGGTTGACCGCCGCGCCATGCGTCGGCATAACCGCCGCCTCCGCCACATCCCGCACGACAGGCGAAAAGACGCGATGAACCGCATCTTCTCGGGCATCCAGCCCACGGGCAACCTCCATCTCGGCAACTACCTCGGCGCCATCCGCAACTGGGTGAAGCTGCAGCGCGACTACGAGTGCATCTTCTGCATCGTCGACCTGCACGCGATCACCGTGCCGCAGGAGCCCGCGGCGCTGCGCGCCGCGACGCGCGAGGTGACGGCCGCCTACATCGCCTCGGGCATCGACGCGGAGGCGTGCACGATCTTCAACCAGTCGACCGTGCCCGGCCATTCCGAGCTGTCCTGGATCTTCAGCTGCATCACGCCGCTGGGCTGGCTCAACCGCATGACGCAGTTCAAGGAGAAGGCGGGCAAGCAGCGCGACAACGCGGGGCTCGGCCTCTACGCCTACCCGGTGCTGATGGCGGCGGACATCCTGCTCTACAAGGGCACGCACGTTCCCGTGGGCGAGGACCAGAAGCAGCACCTCGAGCTCGCGCGCGACCTCGCCGGCGCCTTCAACCGCCGCTACGGCGTCGAGTACTTCCCGCTGCCCGAGCCGCAGATCTTCGGTACCGCGACGCGCGTGATGAGCCTGCGCGACGGCACGAAGAAGATGAGCAAGTCCGACGCGTCCGAGTTCAGCCGCCTGAACCTCACCGATGGCGCCGACGCGATCGCGGACAAGATCCGCAAGGCCAAGACAGACCCGCACCCGCTGCCGGACGCGGTTGAGGGCCTCGCCGGAAGGCCGGAGGCGGAGAACCTGCTCGGCATCTACGCCGCGCTCACCGACAAGACGCTCGAGGCGACGGTCGCGGAATTCGCGGGCGCCCAGTTCTCGACGTTCAAGGGCGCGCTGTCCGACGTCGCCGTCGCCGTGCTCGGCCCGATCGGCGCGGAGATGAAGCGCCTGATGGACGATCCCGGCTATGTCGACGGCGTTCTGCGCCGCGGCGCCGAGAAGGCCGGCACGATGGCCGCGCGCCACCTGCGCGAGGTGCAGGACCTCGTCGGCTTCCTGCGCCCCTGACGCGGCGGCGGACGACGGCGGCGCGGGCGGGGCGCGGACGATGAACCCCGCGCTCGTCGCGACGGGCTACGCGCTCGCGACCGTCCTGATCACCGGGATGCAGAACATCACGATCCGGCTCGCGGCCGACGACGGCGCGCATGCCTTCGTGGTGGTGCTGTTCCGCAACCTCTTCGGGCTGCTGTCGGTCATGGCGATCATCCTGTGGACGGAGCGGTCGCTGCCGCGCAGCCGCTTCGCCATGCCGATCGCGCTGACATGCCTCGTCCATGTCGCGTCGATGGCGAGCGGGTACTACGGCATCGCGGTGCTGCCGCTGAACGAATCCGCGGCGCTCGCCTTCGCGATGCCGCTCTTCGCGACGGTCGGCGCCGCCCTGTTCCTGGGCGAGACCGTGCGCGCGCGGCGCTGGAGCGCGGTCGCCGCGGGCTTCGCGGGCGTCCTGGTCATCCTGAGGCCCGGCATCATCCCGCTCGAGCTCGGGGCCCTGATGGTGCTGCTCTCGGCGATGCTGGGCGCCGCCATCACGCTGATGTTCAAGCGCTTCGTCGCGCGCGAGCAGGCGATGACCCTGATCCTCTACCAGTCGCTGTTCTCGACGCTCCTGTCGGTGCCGCCGGCGCTGGCCGCCTGGGAGGCGCCGACCGGCTTCGCCGCGTCGATGATGATCGCCAACGGCATCCTCGGCACCCTCGGCTGGATCACCTTCCTGCGCGCCTGCATGCTGGCCGACGCCAGCGCGCTGATGCCGTTCGAGTTCCTGCGCCTTCCGGTCGTCGCCGTCCTCGCCTTCGCCATCTTCGGCGAGGTGCCCGACCGCTGGGTCTGGGCGGGCGCGGCGGTGATCTTCGCCTCGACCCTCTACATCGCCCATCGCGAGGCCGCGGTCGCGCGCACCAATACCAGACGCGGAAATTAACCATTCCGCGACCATTGGCGGCGAATGATGCGACCGTCTCGGTTCCGCGCATCGCCTCTTCCTGGCCCTGCGCGCAGTCCCGCGACCATGGCCGCGGCCAGCGCTGCGCGCCCCAGGAGGACCGGACGATGCCGCTCGACCAGAAACGCGCCTCGGACAAGAACGACCTGCCGCTGATGGCGATGGACGAGGGGATCGTCCTCTTCCATCCGCACATGCCCGCCAAGGGCCCGGAATACGTCGCGCACACGCTCGGCACGCGCTGGATCGGCCAGGGCCCGAAGGTCGACGCCTTCGAGCGCGAGTTCCGCGCGCGCATGCGCCAAGCCGGCCCCTGCCTCGCCGTGGGCTCGGGCACCGACGCGCTCCACCTCGCCTACCTGCTGGCCGGGATCGGCCCGGGCGACGAGGTGGCGACGCCGCTCTTCACCTGCACGGCGACGAACCTGCCGCTGCTCTACATCGGCGCGACGCCGCGCTTCGTCGACGTCGACCCCGTGACGCTCAACATCAGCGTCGAGGACCTCGCGCGGAAGGTCGGCCCGAAGACGAAGGCGATCGTCTGCGTCCACTACGGCGGCCTGCCCTGCGACATGGACGCGATCCACGCGATCGCGCGGCGCTGGGGCATCCCCGTGATCGAGGACGCGGCCCACGCGCTGGGCGGCGCCTATGGGGGCAAGCCCGTCGGCGCGCTCTCGCAGTTCACGATGTACAGCTTCCAGGCCATCAAGCACCTGACCACGGGCGATGGCGGCCTGCTCACCTTCACCGACGAGGCGCTCGAGCCGCTGGCGCGGCGCCTGCGCTGGTTCGGCATCAACCGCGAGGACAAGCAGAAGGGCGTCTGGGAGAACGACATCAAGGAGGTCGGCTACAAGTACCAGATGACCGACATCGGCGCGGCGCTCGGCCTCGCCGGCCTCGAGGAGTTCGACGCCACGCTGGCGCACCGCAAGGCGCTCTACCGGCGCTATGTCGAGCGCCTCTCCGGCTGCCCGGGACTGCGCATCGTCGACGACTTCGACCCGCGCAAGGAGCACGCGGCCTGGCTGTTCTCGATCCTCGCCGAGCGGCGGCGCGACCTGCAGGTGAAGCTGCGCGAGCGCCGGATCGAGTCGGGCCAGACGCACTACCGCAACGACCGCTACTCGGTCTTCGGGTGCAAGGAGAGCTTCCCGAACATGGACAAGGTCGACGACAGCTACCTCATCCTGCCGCTGCACACGAAGATCGGCCTCGCCGAGGTCGACATGGTCTGCGACGTCATCCGCGAGGGCTGGTGAGATGGAGCGCGCGCCGAGCATCGACTTCTGCATCCCGGCGATCGGCGCCGGCGCGCGCTACCTCGACTACCTGGTGGCGAACCTGCTGCGCACGGCCGCCCGCCCGGAGCGCATCCGGATCCTCGTGAGCCACCACACCGACGAGGACCGCGCGCAGATCGAGGCCACCGCCTGCGCCGCGCGCATCGCGGGCTTCGTGAAGGTCCCCGCGCACCAGAACGTGATGTTCGCGCCCTCGGCGAACCACTCCTCGGCGATCAACGCGCTGGCCGCGAGCTGCACCGCGGACATCATCATCGTCAGCGACTACGACATGGCGTTCCTGATGCCCGGATGGGACGTCGCGATCGCGGAGCGCGTGCATGGCGGCGGGATCGACCTCTTCGGCGTTCCCTACCCGCCGCTCGCCCTCTCCCAGCACTTCCCCAAGGACAGCCCGCTCAGCTGGCTCAGCGGCGTCCCGCTGGTGAAGTACCAGCGCATGCCGAACCTCAGCTTCCTCGCGCTGCGCCGCGACCTGCTCGCCTCCTGCTTCCCCGAGGGCCGGATCACGTCCTTCGACCGCTACCTCGCGAGCGGCAGCCTGCCCTTCCGCGTGATGAACACCCGCGCGATCGCGATCGAGAACCAGATCCCGATGGGCCTGATGCAATGGCTCGACACCGGCTACGAGCTGCCGGAGATCATCGCGCGCCACGGCCTGCGCCATGAGGCGCTCTCCTATCGCGCCATCGCCGACCAGGACGCCTTCACGACGGTGCAGCCCTTCGCGCGGCTCGACGTGATACGGCAGCCTGAATTCTTCTACCTCGGCGGCAAGCCCTTCCTCTGCCACTTCAAGAAGGGCTCGATGAAGGCCATGGACGGCACGACGGTCAGCCTGTTCGACCTCTTCGTCGCCAACGTCGAGGGCTTCCTCGCCACCCGCGCGCCGGCCGCCCCGCCGCGCGAGGCCCCGCCACGCGAGACCATGCCGGCCTGAGGCCATGGGCGTCGCGATCCGCGAGGCGAGGTCGGCGCTCGACTTCGAGTACGTGCGCCGGCTGCGCAACGCCAATCGCGGCTTCCTGACCGGCGACGCGCGGCGCATCGGCCTGCTGCGCCAGCTTCGCTTCTGGCTGCGCCGGCCACCCTCCATCGACCTCTACGTCGCCGAGCTCGACGGGCGGCGCTGCGGCTACCTGCTGCTGCGTCGCGACGGCGACACGACCTGGATCACCGAGGTGGTCGACGCGCGCCATCGCGGCCGCGGCGTGGCGCAGGCGATGATCCGCTTCGCCGCCGCGCGGCGCCCGCACCTGAGCGCCGAGATCCTGTCCGCGAACGAGGCGTCGCTGCGCCTGCACGCGCGCGCCGGCTTCGAGCGCGTCGGCGCGGCGGATGGCCGCGAGCGCCACGTGCTCGCCGCCGGGGAGGCCTCGCGGGCGGCCTGAGCCGGGCGCGTGGCGCATGGCCGCCGCGCGCGGCGCGCGGCGCGCTTGCCAGCACCCTCCGCGCGGCGCAAGTTTCCGCCGGTCGCGGGCGCCTCGCAGGCCCGCGCGAACGGATCGCCTCGAACATGCAGATCTACCTGCCCGTGGCCGAGCTGTCGGCGAACTGGCTGCTGCTGCTGGGCCTCGGCGGCGGCGTCGGCCTGCTCTCCGGCCTGTTCGGGGTCGGCGGCGGCTTCCTGATGACGCCGCTGCTGATCTTCATCGGCGTGCCGCCGGCGATCGCCGTCGGCTCGGAGGCGGCGCAGATCGTCGGCGCCTCGGTCTCCGGCGCGCTCGCGCACTGGCGACGCAACAACGTCGACTTCCGCATGGGCTTCGTGCTGCTCGCCGGCGGCCTCTTCGGCTCGACGATCGGCGTGCAGGTCTTCGCGCTGCTGCGCAAGGCGGGCCAGGTCGAGCTGATCATCGCGCTCGCCTATGTCGTCATCCTCGGCGCGATCGGCAGCCTGATGCTCGTGGAATCCGTCCGCGCGATGCGGCGCCAGCGCCTCACGGGATCGACGCGGCGCGGCAAGCTGCACCAGCACACCTGGCTGCACGGCCTGCCGCTGAAGATGCGCTTCCCGAAGTCGAAGCTCTACATCTCCGCGCTGCTGCCCTTCGCGGTCGGCGCCTTCGTCGGCCTGCTCGCCGCGCTGATGGGCGTGGGCGGCGGCTTCATCATGGTGCCGGCGATGATCTACCTGCTCGGCATGCCGACCTCGGTCGTGGTCGGCACGTCGCTCTTCCAGATCGTCTTCGTCACCGCGAACGTCACCTTCCTCCAGGCGTGGCAGAACCAGACCGTCGACATGGTGCTGGCCGTGCTGCTGCTCGTCGGCGGCGTGGTCGGCGCGCAGTTCGGCGCGCGGCTCGGCCAGAAGCTGCGCGGCGAGCAGCTGAGGGGCCTCATGGCCCTGCTGGTGCTCGGCGTCGCGATCAAGCTCGCCGTCGACCTCGTCGTGACGCCGCAGGACGCGTTCTCGCTGGGCGGCGGGAGGGCGCATTGAGCCGGGCCGCGCGCGCCGCCGCGCTGCTGCTCGCGCTGCTGCTGGCCTGCGCGCGCGACGCGGCGGCGCAGCCGCTGGTCGCCGACCTGTCCTCGCACGAGATCTCCATCACCACGGGCTTCTCGGGGACGGAGCTGCTGCTCTTCGGCGCGACCGAGGGCGAGGGCGACATCGTGGTCGTGGTCCGCGGCCCCGCGGGCCCGGCGACGGTGCGGCGCAAGAGCCGCGTGCTCGGAATCTGGATCAACACCGACTCGGTGCGCTTCGAGGGCGTGCCATCCTTCTATCGCGTCGCGAGCTCGCGGCCGCTCGACCAGGTCGGCACGCCGGGCATGCGCCAGCGCCACCAGATCGGCGTCGGCGCGGTGAGCGCCCGCCCCCCGGAGGGCACCTCGCCCGAGCGGCTCGCGGAGTTCCGCGACGGGCTGGTGCGCGCGAAGCTGCGCGAGGGGCTGTGGAACGACGTGCCCGGGCAGGTCTCGTTCATGGGACCCAAGCTCTTCCGCACGACGATCAGCTTCCCGCCGAACGTGCCCACGGGCATCTACAACGTCGAGGTCTTCCTGGTGAAGGACGGGCGCGAGATCGGCGCCCAGACCGCGCCGATGCGCGTCAAGAAGACGGGCATCGGCGCGCGCATCTACGACTTCGCGCACCGCCACGCCGCGGCGCACGGCCTCGTCGCGGTGCTGATCGCGCTGGCGGCCGGCTGGGCCGCGAGCGCGGCGTTCAGGAGGAGCTGAAGCCATGTGCAACTGCGCTCACGGAGGCGGAGCATGAGCAGCGAAGCGGGCGGCCACCACCAGCGCGTCTTCCTGGTCGTCGTCGATTCGAGCCCGGAGATGAAGGTCGCGCTGCGCTTCGCCTGCCGGCGCGCCCGCGCCACCGGCGGGCGGCTGGCGATGCTCTACGTGACCGAGCCGGCCGCCGCGGAATGGCTAGGCGTCGGCGAGATCATGCGCGAGGAGCGCCGCGCGGAGGCGGAGACGCGGCTGCAGGAACTCGCGGTCGACGTGCGCGAGATGTCCGGCGACGTGCCGGTCCTCTACGTGCGCGAGGGCGATCCCGCGGACGAGCTCCTGCGCCTGCTCGCGGAGGAGCCGACGATCTCCGTCCTCGTGCTCGGCGCGGATCCCGGGCCGAAGGGGCCCGGCCCGCTGATCGCCGCGCTCTCGGGCCGGCTCATCGGGAAGCTGCACGTCCCCATGACCATCGTCCCGGGCTCGATGACCAGCGCGGAGATCGACGCCGTCACCTGACGCGCCGGCGCGGGCGCGGCAAATGACCGCGATGGCGTCATGGTTGACCGCCCCCGGCGGACGCGCCATCTACTCGTCCCCCGAAGGCAGGAAAGGACGCGCCCGATGTTCATCCAGACCGAAGCGACCCCGAACCCGGCCACCCTGAAGTTCCTGCCGGGCCGCGTGGTCATGGCCGCCGGCACCGCCGACTTCCCCAGCGCCGAGAGCGCCGCGCGCTCGCCGCTCGCCCAGGCCCTGTTCGCCGTCGGCGGCGTGACCGGCGTCTTCTTCGGCTCCGACTTCGTCACCGTGACGAAGGGTGGCGACCACGACTGGCACGCGATGAAGCCCGTCGTGCTCGGCGCGATCATGGAGCACTTCACCGCCGGCCGCCCGATCATGCTCGAGGGCGCCCAGCCCGCCGCCGGCGCCGCGGG